>CAZRBD010000140.1:0-10407 GCA_964598265.1 uncultured archaeon | reverse complement strand
CATCTAAGATTTCAGCTTTAACTAACAAAAACCTTAAAAATATGTCCTTTATTTCTTAACTATTAAAACTATAAAATTTAGAAATATAAAAACTAGTGAAATCAATGGGAGATTCTAATAACGGAGATAAAGACGATATTATTAAATTTATCAAGGAAGCTAATGAGAAATCTGATAAACTAACGGAAATACTAGAAAAATTTGGATTTGATATCATTACAAAAATGGGACAAACCAATATGAAGATAAATACTCTGACAGATAAAATTAATCAACTTAATAAAGCTACAATCGAAATTAAAGCCCTGACACCACAGTTAACAAATATAATTGAAAATCAAAAAATTCTTGAAGCTGAACTTGATTTAATTCGTTCCCTAGTTCAAAAATCTAATATCTCATTTCGACCTAAAGAAAGTGTTAAAAATGAAGTTGAACGTGACCAGTCAGCAACAGATAAAAAGCAATCAATAATCGGTCAATTTAATGAGTTAAAAAATATTGTTGATGATCTTGATGATCCTGGTCCAGCTGTAGAACGACTTGAAAATATAAAAGAGGATATTTTTATTTACAAGGGAGGTCATAGAATATTATATGAAATCGCTCAGTTTGTTAAAAAATTAGAAGGAAACGAAACTCTCCCTGATGAGTTAAAAGAATCGATTAAAGAAAAAATTGTGTTCTGGATAAATAAAATTTAATCATTTTAAAATTTTCTTTTCAAGTGTATTATAATAAAGTGAGAGAGATTTTGAAAAAAAATAATACCTTAGAGAAGAGGTGGAATCGGATCTCCACTAAAACTAGATTTATTAGAAAATAGTACTCTTAAAAGTCTTTTATTTCAATTCTTTTTCCATCTTCGTACTTGTAAACTTTTCCTTCTTCTTCACCTTGACATTGTGAGTGCGCTCCTGAACAAAAAGGTTTGTTTGTGGATAATCCACACATACAAATCCATTTACTCTCTTCTCCGCACTTAATTTCCATAGGTGATGATTCCTCACTTATCACAACTCTTGTCATTTTTACACCTCTATTAATAACTTTTTTACATTAATAATGATTTATTAAGGATAGTTGATATACATAATATATAAGTCAGATAGTATCCAAAAGTATAGCTAGATGATAAAGATGGAAAAAATATGTCCAATAACAACTATAATAGAAGTTTTAAGCAAAAAATGGACATTATTAATATTAAGACAATTAAATGGCAGTAGTAAAAAGAGATTTAACGAATTACTTAAAGAAGTTGTAAACATAACTCCAAGAACTTTATCTAAAAGGTTAAAAGAATTGATTAAAATAAAAGTCATCAAAAAAAGACAATTCAATGAGATCCCACCTAGAGTTGAATATAAATTAACAGAATCCGGTAGAGAATTAATAAAATGTTTTAGATATTTAGATGATTGGGCAAAAAATTGGGGTTAATCGCAGTTTAAAAATTAAATTAACGAAATTCGGCCAATTGATTGTTGATCGCTATAAAAGACAGCGTGTTTATCCCAGTAAATATTCATCATGGGATAGGGGAAAGGCGTGGTTTACTCCCTTTTTACTTGTCAATAATAGTAAAAAGTGATCAAAGTTATTGAAATGGAAATATTTTATTCTTTTAAGGATAAATTGGATAAAAAAAGTTTTAATTAATCCTTCAGTTTGGAATTTAATGCAAGTTCAGCCATTTTATGAAAGAGTTCTTTTACATTTTTACCCGTTGATGCGGAAGTTTCAAAAAACTCAGCGTTGATTTTTTGACTTAAATGTTCCGCCATTGGAAGGATGATTTTTCGTTCATCATTTAAATCTATCTTATTTCCGATTAAGATTCTTGGCGATGAGCTAAGCGCGTATTTAACACAGGTTTGCCACCAATTGTTTACGTTAGAAAATGAACTAGAACGTGTAATATCATAAACCAACATTACTCCATCAGCACCATTGAAATATGGACGATGTAACATATAGAACTGAGGCTGTCCAGCTATGTCCCAAAGCATTAGAGAGACTGTAACATCCTTGCCAGTATTATCCTTTATTGCGACTTGCTCCTTTACAATATTTACACCAACGGTTGGAATATATTCATATTCGAACTTTTCAGAAGAGAATTTTCTCAAAAGACTTGTTTTACCGACAGCTGGGTCACCGACTACGATTACTTTGAAAATCATTTCGGTTCGCTCATGGAAAACAAGCTCTTCTTCAGATTTATTATCCTCAGTCATGGTTCTTAATTTAGTATATGATAATTTTCGATTTTTAATTAAGTTAATAATGAACTTCCCATATAAAAATGTTAATTATTCTGTTTGAAGTTGAATTGTTTTATAATTTCAAATCTTGAAGTTTTACTTTTTTTTCGAGAAATAAAATATATTTTTTGGATTTGATATGTTACTATCGTCCAATTATTTTGTAAATCTTTAATTACATTTTTTAATTTATTTTTACCTGTAATTTGTCCAACACTCAGATGTGGACTAAATCCATTTTTAAATTTATTCACATCATTACATTCCGGTACAATTTTGAGAATTTGTGCTTGTAATATCTTTATAAGATTAATTGGATCAGGTTTTAACCACATTGTATACTGTTGCCGTTTGTGACTAAAATAATGAAAAGTGTTTAGAGTGATTTCAAATGGTTTTATTTCACTACATTTTTTTGAAAACTCTTTTTCTACAATGGTATATTCATCTTCAATAACGAAAGGATAAAGTAAGGTTATATGGGGCATCCAGTTGTTAATATGACGGTCATACTTTTTACGAATCTCTTGAATTGGTGCCCATTTAGTTTTAGGCGGGATAATAACTACTGCTGAGGTATTACTTTTTCTCATAGGTATCAACCAAGTTTAAAAGGTATAATTTATCTCATAAAATACTAAATTTTAATTTAATTAAATTTTATTCTTAACTAGAAATGATTAAAATTAAACAAAGGCATTTTATAAAGAAATCCGAATTGAAGCCAATAAAAGATAATGTATTGAAACAATATGATCAAAAGTTTGCAGATCAAATTTTCCCTGTAAAATGCAAAGTAGAGATTATTCAAACAGAAGCGGGGGATACATTATATGCTGTTAATAACACATTAAAACTATGGAAATCTAAAGATGGATATATCCCCGTATTAACTTTATTACTAAACAATCAGGTCAATTTGAAGACTGTTATTGTTGATTTTGGGGCGGTTCGATTTATAACAAACGGCGCAGATATAATGCGGCCTGGTATAACCAAAATAGATCCGAGTATACAAAAAGGTAATATTATTCAAATTGTAGAAGAAACAAAACATCGAGCGTTAGCTGTAGGAAAGGCAATGTTTGATGCTTTAGAAATGGAATCGAAAAGTTCTGGAAAAGTAATAAAGAATATTCACACGATTCAAGATTCTATTTGGGAATTTGAAAAAAGTTTTACATAAATTCTGCTTTTAGAATTGTTTCAAACACTTCCCTATCAGGTTTTAGAAGTGCATTAGTGGAATAACTTTCTCGCTCATAGGAATCTAGTAGACATCCACAATCTTTAAACCTGCATAAGTTTAAAATAATCTTTAATCCTTCTTCAATTATTTTCTTATTTTCAATCCCATTTGAAACCTGCATTAACTTAATAATTGAATTAGATTTCCATTTTTCATTTTCTTGAAACTGGTTATCTAAACCAACAAAATCTTCAAAAATTTTTGTAAAAAAACTTGTTTCTGAAATCATTTTTTAGCCTATTACACCTCAACCCTTAACTTTTTCTAGGCATATTTTTTTCCTATTTATTACAATTATATATTTATGCGTTAATATTTTTTAATTGCATTATTTTAGAGGTATTACGTTATGATATAACACACATCTTGATAACTTGAATATTTTATATGAAAACACTAAAGATCTCCCCAATTCTTTAAAAATTTTAAATTTATTATAATTCTATTTCCATTAATGTAAATTCATTTAGATTTTTTTTTTTATTTTACTTTCAATCTATTTTTTTATAATGTGATTTTAGGAATTAAAATTCGGATAATATATCGGTAGTGTAGTTACAAGTTTCATTTGAAATTTAAAACAATTGAGAATTTCGAATCGAAATCAACCCTGACTAATAATTCTTTAGTAAATACTACTCGACTTTTTACTTAGTTATTTATAAAGGAATTAGTCATGATGTATTCTTGTGTAATATAAAAATTTAGTGCCATAATATTGGTGTGATGTGTTCTTTGCATATTACACGATATAATAATTGGTCTAAAGATTATATTATTAAGAAGTATATGTTGATGTTCATGTTGAGTATATAAAAAAGCATATCTCCATGACTCACCATAAAAAAAAACAAAAAAAGGTTGTGTGTGAATAAAATGAGTATGTTTCGAAGTTACTTTTTGAAAAATGGATTTTATGCAAAGAAAGGAAATGAAAAAGCTTCAAACACGGAAAAGGTTTATATTAAACATACATCAGAGATAGGAGGCATATATGCTGTGGTTAAAAGCGATAAAAAAGGAGTTAAAATAATAGCTGAAGGAAATGAATTCTTTTTTAATAATTTTGATAAAATAGATAGCTTTTTAAATCGACTCCAGCAAACTAAAAACGATTTCATGAGAATCTTGAGAAGAAAAGACATTTCACAAAAACTAAGAATGTTAGATATTTAAGGCATTTTTTATTTCGTAATTCTTAAAATTTTATTGGTAAATAGGCTGAAGACCTGTTTGGAAGTGCCGTAATCGTAATTCTGCACCTCTTGATATTATTACTTTTGGAATCTTATCTCTATTGCGATATAATTCAGAAATAGCCGCAACGGCATAGTCAATATGGGAAATATAATAAGCATTCCATGGTATTGCAAATCTCACTAGATTTAATATCCCTTTCCTTTCCTCTGGTGTTTTCTTATCCCATTCAAAGGCAAATGGACCTAATTCACATGCCCTAATCCCATAATGCTTCAGGAGTTCTATTGTAAACCCAACACCTCCAAAATCGTCAATCTTCATATCTATACCATCAAAAAACTTATCCATGTCAATGTAAACAGCATGACCGCCTGGAGGAAGGATTACAGGAACCTCCTTCTCTGCTAATTTTCTTGCAAATTCCCTTACAAGAAAGATTCTTTTATTAAGAGCATTTAAGTCAACTACTTCGTAAAGGCTTGAAGCTAATGCTATGATGTCTCTCCCACTCATTCCTCCATACGAATCATTTCCAAAAGTTAAAATTTGCTTCTCTTTTAATAAAATACCAATATCCTCATTGATTGAAAATTTCTTATGGAATATCCCTTGATCTCTGAAAAATAGGCCACCTCCAATATTAGCTAAACCTTTTTTGAAACTTATAGTAAATCCATCTACATAAGAAAACATCTCTTTAATTATTCTTTGTATTGAGTAATTTTGATATTTATCTTCGAATTCTTTAATAAAACTTGCATTTTCAGGAAATCTACAAGCATCAAAAAATAGAGGGATTTGATATTTTTTTGCAATTTCATACACATCTCTAATATTACCCATTGAAACAGGTTGACCTGCTACAGTATTATTAGTAATAGTTATATAGATTAAGGGTATAGATTCTACTCCTTTTTCCTGAATTATCTCTTTTAATTTATTTATATTCATGTTACCTTTGAAAGGATTACTTTTATCCATTTGATCCAAAGGAAATTCATCCATTAGGTTTGATGAGAATAAGTTTACAGGGTGAATATTATTAGCAGCTATATTTGCCTCAGTCGTATCGAAATGGCCATTGTTAGGAATATAATATTCAATTGAAGGATTTCTCTTTTTTAGAAATGGAGCTATGGTTGAGAAGAGTAAATATTCTGCACACCGTCCTTGTGGTACGATAAAAGCGTTTGGACGACTAAGTTGATATACGCCTCCATTTACAAAACCTCCTTCATTTGAAGCAAGATAAACGTTATCCATCAGTTTTTTTATATCTGATTCCCCAGAAAGAATCAAATTAATTATCTTCTTAGGGGTATCACCCCTTTCAAAAGTATCTCTAATCGCATCTAATAGAACGTAATATCCTGTATTCCGACCATACGACTCATCTCCGTGAAAAATAGCTGCCCATTGAGAATCTGTCATCGAACCAGAACCGGAATCTGATAAAAAATCCAGAAATAATAAATCTGCAGGGAAAGAAAACATGTTATATTCAGTTTTTTTTAATGCATATTCACGTTGTTCCTTTGTAACCCGTTTAATCGTTCTAACAACTAATGGTTTATTAGCGGGGAGTGGGACACCTAATTCATCTTGAGATTTCAATTATTTTTCACCAAAATAAGTATTTCAAACCTTACAATATTTAGAGTTTTAATATCAAAAATCAAAAAAAAGAATAAACAAACATAATTAAATTTATTCTAAATTTATAATAAGGCGAATTATTTCATCAGTATTTTTTGAGAAGAATCAAGCTCGAGAATAAATAATATTTACTTAAACGGGCAAAATATATCTAGATCTTTTATTCATACTGGAAATAACCATTTTGAGTAAAGTTAACTACTTCAGAGTCCTTTAAGCTTGAGTTAATAATTATTAATTAAAAAAATAAAAAAATAAAACTTAGTTTTTTGAAAACAAAATTTCTTGGCATAGTTTTTATATATGAAGAAATTCATAATTAAAAAAGGCATTAAAAATTTTATATACAGCTAAATTTGAGTAAAAAATATGATAGAATGGATTAATCTGAGTATCTTATTTCTGAGTCTATTCCTATTCTGTTATTTTTATACGTTAAGTATTCAGCCGGTTAAAAGAGAGGAAAAACGAGGTGATATTGCTTGGAAAGAATGCACATTCTTCCGCTATTTATCATGGTTTTTCAACCTCATAATAGGTATCAGTTTTATACTATGGATGTGGTTCCCAATTCCTTTTTTAAACTGGAAAATACATTCGGACTATTTAGTCTGTTTTTTAATTGGAGTTGTGTTCAGTATTCCATTTTTAATGTTGCTTCTTAAGAGTATGAAAGATGCTGGTTCAGAGTCGCTACATCCATCAAAAAAAACAACGATGTATAGGGGGATTTACAATTACATCCGACATCCCCAAATATTGGGAGAATTCCCGTTATTCGTTACTGGAGCATTTATTGTTAATTCGTGGTTTCTATTATTGTTAATGATTGTTTTTGTTTTAGTATACACTCCAATTATGATTTATTATGAAGAAAAAGATTTGCTTAGACGGTTTGGAGATGATTATCGCGATTACCAAAAAAGAACTGGAGCTTTATTTCCAGTGATAAGAAAAAAAGCTAATCTTTAATTTTGGTTGAAGTCCTTTTGATATCATAAATTGAAACTTTTAATTTTGATTTTAAATTTTCTAATTAAAAATAAAAAATAAAAAATAATTCTAAGGAGATAATTATATGGAGCTTCCAGATTATATTAAAGATCGAATATGGAAAGATCATTTACCTGCTGGAGTAAGTTTAGAAATAGAGATTCCAGAGAATATGTCTTTAATAGACATGTTTGAGAAAGGAACTAAAGAAAATGGTGATAAAATCGCTTTTGATTATTTTGGAGTTGAATGTACATTTAAAGAGATGGATGTCTTAACAAGGAGGTTTGCTGCAGGTTTGATGAATTTGGGTATTAAAAAAGGAGATGTGGTAGCGATATGGTTGCCGAACTGTCCCCAATTTAGTGTATGTTATTTTGCTTCACTCGGACTAGGAGCTACTTTAACCGCGATTAGCCCTTTATTTGTAGCTAGGGAAGTAGCTTATCAAATTAAAGACTCAGGCGCAAAATACTTATTTATACTTGACAACTTTTTCAAAGAATTCAAAAAAGTAGAAGATAATCTTTCCTTAGAAAATGTAGTTCTTGTGAATGTTGAGGGTAAAACACCAGAAATACCTGAAACACAAAAAATTATCCACTACAATACGATCATGGATCAAAATCCTGAACCTCTTACAAAATTCAAAGTAAATATAAATTCGAAAGAGGATATCGCAGTCATTCAATATACTGGTGGAACTACAGGGCTTCCTAAAGGAGCAACTTTATCCCATTATAACGTTTTATCAAACATTCTGCAATTAATGGAAATTACTGACCATATTAAAGAAGAATATGTTAAAGGAGATTTAATAGGAATTTCTAGTTTGCCATGGTACCATATTTATGGGCAAACTTGTGAGCTTCTTCAAGGACCAGTTTCAGGCGGAAAAGGAATAATTTTTCCAACTTTCGATATTCCTAGAATATTAGAAGTAATTAAGGAGAAAAGACCTAATTTTATGCTCGGAGTACCTACGATGTTCATTAATCTTTTAAGATCCCCTTTAGCTGAAGATATTGATTTTTCTTGTTTAATATATGCTAATGTAGGAGCATCAGCAATGCCGATTGAAGTTGCAAAAGAGTGGGAGAAGAAAACAGGATTTCCCTTAGGCGAGGGATATGGTTTAAGTGAAACGAGTCCCACTGTAGCGAATTCCCCACCATGGGCTAAAAAAAAGCTAGGGAGTTGTGGTGTTCCCATTGCAAACACTCTTTGTGGAATCATAGATAATGATTTAAACTTCTTGCATATTGGAGAAGCGGGAGAATTAGTTGTTTCAGGACCACAAGTTATGATAGGATATCACAACCGCCCTGAAGAGAACGCAAAAGTATTTTTTGAAGCAGGAGGCTATAGGTGGCTCCGAACCGGTGATTTTGCAAAAATGGATGAGGAAGGGTATATTTTTCTACTCGACAGATTAAAGGATTTGATAAAATATAAGGGTCATAGCGTATATCCAAGAGAAATTGAAGAGGTGCTATATGAACATCCTGCCATTCTTGAGTGCGCTGTTGTTGGAGTAGAGGATCCTGAAAGAGGTGAAAACATCATGGCTCATATTATTCTTAATAAAGAATTTAAAGGAAAAATTAGTGAACAAGAAATCATAGACTGGACAAAAGAGAATATGGCAGCTTATAAATATCCAAGAATCGTTAAATTTGTACGGTCACTGCCAAAAACTGCTGTAGGAAAAGTTTTAAGGCGGGTTATTAGAGAAAAAGAGGCAAAAAAAGCACAGAAATGAATTTGAATAGATCAAAGGTTTTTCCATCAGGTGGGTATTGTAGCTAATAAAATTAACGCTTATAATGTAATTTTGGAAAAAATGAGGGAGTATCCTAATGATATCCCTCTCGATGATGATGGTAATATTTCTTCAGCTTTTCGTGAATATATCAAACTTATGTTTACTCCAGAAGAGGCAGAAATTGTACAACATTTAGATATAAAACCCTTAACCGTCAATGTAATTGCTAAGAGAATTGGGAAAGGTAGGAAAGAAACAAAGCTGATCTTAAAAGATATGGCTGATCAAGGTATCATTCAAGATATTGGGGGATTTTCTTATTTTTTAACCGTTGCTCATCTTTTTAACATAGGATTTAAATATTCTAGAGCTATGGAACGACTTGGAAAAAAAGGAGCAGATTTATATCAACAATTTTTCATTAAGGATAAATATTACAAACGATATGAATCATCTGATGCTGGAACACCTCTTACAAGAATAATTCCTATAGACAAATCAGTTGATCGACAATCACAAATATCGAATGCCGAAGAAATTCATGGGATAATTGAAGATTGCCAGGAGCCAATCGTAATAACTGACTGTCCATGTAGAAATAGAACAGATCTCCTTGGAGAAAGAGAATGCAAGAATAAATACCCTATTGAAGAATCTTGTTTTCAATTAGGACCTTTTGGTCACTATTTCGTGAAGAGAGGAGAAGGCAAACTTTTATCTCGTGAAGAAGCACATCAAAAAGTAGATAAGTTTGCCAAATTAGGTTTAGTATTTACTACTGAAAATGTAAAAGTAGCTAATCATGTTTTAGTATGTTGTTGCTGCGAGTGTTGTTGTGCTTTTTTAAGAGGTATGACCCGTTTTGAAGATAAAAATGAAAATTGCGTTGCGAAATCTAATTATATCGCGAAAATTGATAAAGATTTATGCGAGGGGTGTGGTATGTGCGAAAGTAGGTGTGTGTTTAAAGCTGTAACACTTGAAAATCAAATTTCTTCAGTAGATCCTACAAAGTGTTATGGTTGTGGTGTGTGCGCAGTAACTTGTCCCACAGGTGCAATCAAACTTCATCGAGAGGAACGTTCAAAAATATTTAATACTCACAAGGAATTAACAGAAACCATCTATAAAGAAAATAGGATATAAATATAATTAAATAAAAATATTAGGAAATTTTGTAGGGAAGGGGTCTGGAACAACACTTATTTAAGTTAAGAATTATCAATACACATATTGGTTATTAATTATGACTATAGAACAAAATATTAACGAAATGT
>CAZRBD010000139.1:0-10436 GCA_964598265.1 uncultured archaeon | reverse complement strand
TAAAGCTAAAGGAATTCAAGCACAACTGGCGAAAGCAATTTCTGATTTGAGATTAAAAAGAACTGCTAAAATTGAACCGATTCCTAAGCATATTGGTCATTTTTCTGAAAAAGACCTCAAAAAAATGCTATTACAAGAATTAGAAACTTTAAAAGATCACTTGAACTCTTCTGATTATAATCGAAGAAGAAAATTCGAATTAGTAATGAAATTAACTCGATTAAGAGATCAGATAAACCATATGTAAATCTCTTATCTTATTCTAACCTCTCCTTAAGATTATCTTAAAGGTTTTAAAAATGTTAATCGATATTCATTGTCATGCTAACTTATATTTAACAATTGAAGAAATTATTAAAGAAGCTAAGAAAGTAGGAGTTGAGAAAATAATCTGTGTAGGTATGAGTGCTATAAGTTTAGAAAGGATACTTGAGCTATCCAATCATTTCAAAACAATCTACCCTTCGTTAGGCATTCATCCAGAAGAAGTAAAAATGAATAAGGACATTGAAAATCAATTAGAGTCTATAATTGAGATGATTAAAAAGAATGTTGAAAATATATGTGCTATTGGCGAAATTGGTCTGGACCACTATTTTGTAAAAGATAAAGATTTGTATCCTCTTCAATGGAAAATTTTCGAAGAAATGCTTTTTCTTGCCCAAGAACTTAAGTTACCAATTAATCTCCATACTAAAGGCGCTGAAAAAATAGTTTTTGATTTACTTCCTTCATATAAGATTCCAAATATCAATATTCACTGGTATTCTGGTCCTGAAGATCTCTTAAAATTAGGAATAGATCGTGGTTATTATTTTTCGATTACTCCTGCAGTTAATTACTCTCCTGCAGTTAAAAAAACTGTACTAATGATTGATACTGAGCATTTATTGCTTGAGAGTGATGGACCAGTTAAGTATTCAGGAAAAAAAGGGACTCCAGCAATGATTAGAGACGTACTAAAAACCATAGCAAGATTGAAAAAAATTCGTGTTGAAACAATAGAAGACCAGATATTTGAAAATACAAAAAAAGTGTTCCCTACCATATTCTAGGTTATTAAAATATAATTTATTATAATGATTGAGTAAAAAAAAACAATAGATTCTAAATAATTTTATTTTAGCAATCCAATCTACTTTTATTAGGCGTTTTTATCCATTAACTCGATAATTTCATCCGGCAAATCTCCTCTATTTCTCATGCGATTTAATACATCTTTAACCTCAGAAAAAGAGCTTCCGTAAATGTGTAACGAATTACTAAAATCAACATAATGCCCTACTTCGACCTCCAGTTGGTTTGCTACATATTTCTGTATCCGTATCATTCCATTAACGTTAGCCTCCCAAGCTCTGAATAAATCTCTACTTCTCCAGGTTGTTTGCATAATTAGACGTTCATCTTTAATTCTCATAAAAATTCTCTGAAGACAAGGCGGATTATCATGGTAGGGATCTACAAGTGGTCTCCAAGTAATCGCTTGAGCTCTACGACTGTGAGGGCTTTCTCTTAGTTTATCAATTATATACTCAATTTGATTAATTCGTGGGAACTCTAATATCTCTATAGGTATCTTTTCATCTACTATACGTTCTGATTTGATTTCACTTAAGTTATATTCCTTACCATATACTTTCCAAACTGTGGATTCTGGATAATATTTTTCGTTTTTTATTAATTTCTGCTGCTTAATTACATCAGATTTTTTTACAAATTGCAGGTTAAAATTTATACTATTAACATGACTTTGATCTTCAAGTGCATATGGTGTGTAATTATAAATTCTATCATGATACGAATATGGAAAACTCACACCAGAGTCATATATTAAATTATCGTTTACACCATCAATGATTTCTTCAATATAACCACTTTGAATTGACCCTATTAAATACGTGTCAGCTAAACATCCATATACTTCATACGAATTACCATACTTTGATTTGATCTTCAGAGTTTTACTTTTTCGCATAATCGGATCGCTGAAAGGCTCGGTTATTTCTATTAATACAGTTCCATCTTTTGAGGGGGGATCCTTTTGCTTATCATATTCAGTTTTAATATCATCACCCTTATAAAATACTTGGCCTACCGCAGATAACCAAGCATCTCGAATATTTTTTTTTGTGATAAAAAAGACTTTAGCCATTTTTGAACAATTTGAGAAGATAATTTCAATATATTTTGATATGGATATTTATAATTTACAATATTAGAATATAATTGTTAAAATTTTAATAAAATACTATTGAGCTCATCAAATTTTTAATTCACCTAAATCAGTATACTCTAGTCGGAGATTATTTTAGATTTTCAGAACATTTATAATGCCCTAATTTTCATTATATTACTGTATCTTTACAAGAATTCAATTCAAATACAATTATCTATTGACAAAAAAGAATATAAAGAGTATAGGTTGAAGATGAATGGGTGACGATAAGAAAAAAAAGAAAAAAAGTAAATTTGGAAAGAAACTCAAGAAAGGTTTTGCAAAGGGTTTAGGAAAACTAGTGGAAGGAGTTACTGGATCGGAATCAGCAGGTAAAGGAGTCAAGAAAGCCGTAAAATCTGGAAGCCTAAAGAAAGGGATTAAAGAAGCCAAAGACGACGATGATTAATCACAATTTTCAATATTGATTATTTTTTATTCTTTAGCAAAAAACATCTCCGAAAGTAGATTACCATCAACTCTTCCTTTAACAAAATTTTCCTTTTTCTCTATATAAAAGCTTATAAAACTTAGTATCATATAAATTATGAATATAAATTATTACTCAAAAACTTATAGTGGGAACTGAAATGGGATTTAAGGATAAGTTAAAAAAAATTGCTCAAGAAAAAGCTGAAGAACTAAAGGAAAATAAAGAACTTGGAGAAAAAGCTGAAAAAATTGCTAAAAAGGGAATAAAAAAGGGAGCTAAAGAACTTAAGAAGAGAAAGGATAAAAAGGAAGAGGAAGCCGAAGAAAAAGACTAACAAATCAATTAGAACTTTATTTTTTTATTTATACTTATTTTTTTTAGCATCAAATTTTTAATTATTTAATTATGCTCTATTAATAGAAAATATCAAAAGAAGTATTACAGTTAAAAATGAGATTGAATCTTGAATTTTCTCCACCTTTTAACGAGGTTACTAAAAGTTTATTTGAAATATTAGAATTCAAAAATGAAATCACTTTAGAGGAGCTAATAGATTTCTTTAATAAGAAGTATGGACAGGAGTTCATTAGTTTAGTATGGGAAAAGGGAAAGATAGGAAAATTCAATAAATTACTTTCTATTGTCATAAATGGAAGAAGTTATCGTCATGATAAGTTTTTAGAAACGCTGTTAAAGGATGGAGACCAAATTGTTTTTATTTATATTTATTTCGGGGGTTAAGCTTTTAAATTAGAAATACTATCCACATCCCAAATCCAGTTAGAATAGGATTTAAAATATTATCAGTAATATTCTCAGCGTAAAAATCTACTAATAAAAAGAGAATAGTAGCAATTATACTCATTAAGATAATTTTTTCAAAGCTTACTGGCATCCAGCGATGAAATAGTAAAGAAATTAAGAAAACTATTATAAAAGTGCTTAAACCTCCAGAAATAAAACCCTCTATTGTTTTATTCGATTTTTTTCTAAGACTGTATTTACCGTATTTCTTCCCAATTAAACATGCTGCAGCGTCTGCTCCAGTAGTTATCAATGCAACTGATGCTAATATAGGAAATGGTGCAAATAAAAATGGTGTAAGAGCTAAGACTAGGGGTGTTGAAGCCACAAATGTATGAAGTTCGCTCTGTTTCATAGCCTTAAACCAATTCTTACCCCATTTAGGGAGTATATAAAATTTAGTTAACCTTGCAAGATCCCCCACTTGGAACATAATTATAAAGCCGTAACCGACGGTAATAATCAAAAAATAAGAAAAACTATAAATATCTAAACCCCACTGTATTAGAAAACCTGAATTATTTAGAATCAATCCTAAAATCCAAAAACTAAAAATTATAATAGGGGCAATTAAATGAAGTAACTTACGACCAAATTCAGCTTTTAAATTATCTTCCCAATTTTCATTAAATTCATCACAATACTTACTATATTCTCTTTCTGCCATAATTTCAGGATTATTTTTCGATAATAGAGCGTTATATAACAACATTAAACACCATACAATCATTTCAATAATAAAAACAATGGAAGTAAATAACCACAAGTAATTTAATGAAATGAGACTTAGATTAGGTGAATGAAAACTGTACATAAAAGGAAATAGAACACCCACCATTAAAAATAGTAATGCTATTAATAACTCATTAGTAAATACGTGTGTCTCAATTTTTGGTTTTCTATTTTTAATTGTGTAAGTTAATGTTAAAACAAAGAAACCAAGTAAAATAAAGCTTGTAGGGAAAAAGAGCATTGTTAACCATTATAGTGAATAATTTAAAAGTTTTATTCTAAAACCATCCTACAATAATAGAAGTATAATTGAGATTGAAAAGAAATCTAATCACCACATAAGCCAAACTAGATACGATAGGAATTAAAAGATTGTCTGAAATTTTAATAGGCTTACTAGTAAGGACATCACAAATTAAGAAAATAATAGTAAAAATGAATGACCATAAAATTCCAACAAAAAAAAGGCAAATCCAAAATGTTATTAACATACCGGCGACGGTTCCCTCCCAAGTTTTATTTTTATTCCACGAAATATGAATTTTACCAAACCTGATTCCGACTTGACTTGTTGAGAGATCGCTCAAAGAACTAATTCCTAAAATTGTCAAAAAGATCATTGGTGGGCATATAAGACTGGCAAACATTTGCCCCATCGCAAAATAGAGATAGGTCCCATAACTTTTTTTTTCCTCTGAAGTCAGATATAATTTAGAAAAAATATTAAATAAAAAAAAGAAATGTTTAGACTTTCGGGTGAATTCATTAGCGAGTGTAAACAAACAGAAAATATAAAATAAGAAAAATAAAAGGTAATAAAACCATCCAAATGAAAAAAGAACTTCACTTATAGAATTCGGGTCTTTTAAAAGCTTGATATAGATTAAAAGCATATTAGTTTCCTCAGGTATCATTCCTGCTGAAGACCCAGCAAAATGTAATACTAAAGATAATCCAATACTCCATGCAATTAGAAGAAAAATAAAAAGTAAAACATGGCTTAATTTTCGTAAAACATCTTTTTTGGACTTACTCCAAGTTTCAATTTTATTTTCCAATTTATTTATGTATTTAGAAATCTTTTGTTTAGTATCTTTTTTAGCTGAGTGATATAATCCAGTTGAAGATAAGACTAGTAATCCAACTATAACTAATGGTGAACCCAAAACTATAAGCCATAATGGAACAAAAAACAAACGTAATTCATCATCCTGTTTCATTATTAATAACAAAAAGGCTATTTGAAAGAAAACAAATAATAATGAACTGATCCCAAGATAATTATTTAGAGTATCAGGTTTATAAGAAAAACGCACATAAATAAAAATCAAAAAAAAAAAGGATAATAGGACTAGTATAAACCAGAAGTAAAAGAAATCCATAAAATTTTTGATCAATTAATTATTATCTATTCTTTATTTGGTTGTTATCATTAAATAAGTATATATTTTTATTATTTCATAACTGTTAAATTTAAGAAAAAATCTACTTATAATTCCATTATAAAAATCAAATCCTCAACATAAAATCTCAACAGATTACGCAGGAGCATCAATTTTGACAAAAATTATATTAGCTTCTAAATCACTTGAACGAAGAGAAATACTCAAACGCCTTGGGATTCCTTTTAAGACACTTATTACTGATATAGATGAAGAAAAGTATAAAATGAATATCAAAAACCCTCTTAGGTTAGTAAAAGAATTGGCTAAAGCAAAAGCCTTACACGCTAAAAAAATTCAGGTAAAAAAGAGACTGGATGCAATCATTATTGCAGCAGATACAATCATCGAGTTCAATGGGGAAATTATTGGTAAAGCTAATGAGGAAGATGGGGCATTTGAAATTCTTAATAAATTATCTGGAAATGTACATAACCTTATTACCGGAATTGTTGTTACTGAAACAAATAATCCCAAATTAATTATTGATTCAGACACCACAATGGTGGAATTTAATGAGATTTCCAAAAATGATATCTTGAGATACGTTAAAACTAAGGAATGGATAGGACGGGCCGGTGCATATTCAATAGAAGACAAAGCCAGTTTATTCATAAAAAAAATAATTGGATCACCTTCAAACGTCGTTGGATTACCAATGGAGAAGTTATTTAAAATTTTGAAAAATGAATTCGGTGTGAATCTACTTCAATTAGCTAAACGATTTAAATAAAAGAATGGAGTTAAACCCCCAAAACTTATGATCTTACAATTAATTAGCTTATTTTTTCGATAACTCCTTCCATATCTTAAGACCTTTATAGAATTTTAAAAATCTTTCGTATCTCGTTATTAAATCATCATAATAAATATGATCTGCATATCTTCTTTGAGATAATTCTTTAGCAAGCGCAATTCCGTTAGAATAGCGTGTTATTTTTTCATCGATCACATCTTTCTTTCGTTCATGTTAATTCATAAAACAAAAAAATATCACGGTAATACTTTTTTGAAAATTTCAGATTTTATAGTTTTTTACTTCAAGGATAATATTCTCTCTAATTCCTCTTTTGTTAAATTTAATATTTCCGAATCAGGAAGTCTTTCCGTTAGTATACGCCAATTATTATTTTTTCTGAAGACATCTGTAAACAAAACTAAAGCTTTCTCCAATTTGTTATTATTTGCCAATGAAATCGCTGTCCAATACTTCATTTCAAGATTTTCTGGAAACATTTTTTGTGAAATCTCATATTCTTCAAGTGCTTTAATAGTATCACCTTTTTCTATTGCAAGATCACCATTATTCATATGTTCATACGCACGATAAACTCTTAATAATCTGTTCAATTCCTTTAGTGGTTGTTTATAATCCTCAACTCTCAAATCTATTAGAGGATCATCCCATCTATTCTCTGGTTTTTCACCTGCTACAATAATCAATGCAGAAGATTGTCTTCCCCTAATATCTCCCCCAACAGATTCTGCTGCTTCTAATGTTTTAACTATACGCTCTGGTAACGGTAGATCTTTATTTTTTTTATAAGAATTTGCCATTGTGCCCCACACTTCTTCAGATAGCATCATGTTTGCTTGTACAGAAAATTGTTCTCCTACTCTGTGTCCTGCCTTCTTAATACATTTTTTTCCTGTATGGGTAGCTACTCTTCCGTTTATATCAAGAATTGATACCTGCCGTACCTCTTTTCCTTCATCATCAGAAAGCAAAACGTCAATCACTTCTTGAGGTGATTTCCCCAGCTTTAGGAGCTCGAGACCACGTAATCCAAATGATTTATTAACTAGTGCTTGTGTTGCAACTACACCTACCCCTGCCTCTCCCCATGATACAATACTTCCTACTGAAAACCAGTGACTTTGTACTCCAACACCCATTTCACCCGTTTTAGGATCTCTCGCTACAATTGAATATGTATGTGCCTTTATTTTTTTTTTAGGAACGAAATTTTTAATATTCATAATTATTATTTTGGTTTGAATGGTAAATAAAGATTTTTCGCGATTACACCATTTATAAATATTATATTTTTATATGGAAAAAATTAAATGCTTTTATAATTTAAAGTCTAATTAAAATTATTATTTCTAAGGAGATATTATAAGATGGCAAAAAAATATAAAAACGATGGACTGATGAAATTATTAACTATTCTAGGAGCACTCATTGGGCTTGTTTCGCTTTTTTTAGGGCTCGCAGGATTGGAAAATTATGGATTTGTAAACCCACTTGGTGCTTTAGATCGAGTTATTACTTTCATTATTGGGCTCGTTGTAGTTGTATTAACCTTTTTAGCTGCTTTAAAACCTAACAATCCGATTCCTTTCCATTGGTTAATTCTATTCATTTTGGGTGTTTTACTTGTTATTTTTGGAGCAGGGATTTGGGCAGGTGTTCTCGTCATAATTGCAGCCCTTATAGGACTTATCGAAGATCTATAAGGAAAATCTATGGGTGCATTAATTAATACTTTTTTTTTTTTTATTTTTTTTTTATTAAACATTTTATGACTTAGCATTTTCTAGAAAGTACTGAACGATTTCTTCAGCAATATTAACTTTTGAAACTTTTTGTAGAGCTGTAAATCCTGGTATGGAATTCACCTCTAAAACTAGAAAACCTCTTTCACTCTCGACAATATCAACACCCGCTATCTCTGTTCTCGTTATAGTCGCAGCTTTTATTGCGAGATCTTCTAACTCTTGTGTAATTTCTATTGGTTCAGGCTTTGCACCAAAATTAATGTTTGTTTTCCAATTATCACTAATCCTATACATTCCGGCTATCACTTTGTCCCCAAGAACCAAAATTCGGATATCCCGATTATGATGCTCAATGAATTCTTGTAAGTACAAAACCTGATTAAGTTTACTAAGAGAAAAAATAACATTTTCCGCAAAACCTCTATCATTTAATCTGGTGATTCCAACTCCTTTAGAACCATAAAGTGGCTTTATAACACAATCCTTTCCCAATTCTTCAAAACCTTCCAGAGCTCTAATGGGATCTTCGCATATTATTGTTTTAGGTGTAGGGATTTTATGATTATCCAAAAAAACAGATGTCAAAAACTTATCGCTAGCAACTTCTAAGGATTCCCTTGAATTTATTAATTTTACATTACATTCTTCTATTGCTCTTAAAATGTCAAGTCTAAAAAATATTTTTTGGGTGACAGCTGCCCCAAAACCTCGTACTAATGCTGCTTTTGGCTCAAGACCTTTAAAATGGCTCTTAAATTTGACTTTGAAAGAAATATTTACTTTCATAGATGAAGGAATAAAATATTGGACCCTATAATCCCGTTTTTCAAATTCTTTTGTTAAGCACTGCACTTCTTGATCAGAAGGATTTGGAGTAATTATCATAGATTGCATTTTCATTTTCGTTTTCCTTTTAAAAAATTACTTAATTAATCTATAGCACTAATTTTTAAATAAATTTAAGTTCTAATAAAACATATATGAAATCAATGAATCTTGGAGAGAATGAAAATGAAATAGAGGGTTTGTCGCAAATATTTAGTAAAATTCAAAATCTCTATTATAAGAAGAGAGATCAGCTCGAAGAATTACAAACAGAGATATCTGAATTAAAAGACGTTCTAAACTTCCTAAACAGTCTTATTTCAACTAAGTCATTTCAAAGTGCTAATGAAATTTACTCAAAATCCCTTATGAAAAAGGACGAAGATGCCATTGAAGAAAATTATTTTGTTGAAGATCTTCCAAAAGATAAAGTCGAAGGAACCAATATTAAAAGAAAGATTTTTTCCAAAGACAAAGAAAATGAAGAGGGCTTGTTATGTATTTTGAATTTTTTTGATCTCAATCATGTAGAAATTAAATTTCTTGCCCCTGAGAAGAGATCTATAAAAGAATCATCTGATGATTTCATTCGCATTATTATAAGAGGTGCTCTAATTAAAATTAAGGAAACAAATCCAAATATGAGTTTGAATTACGATTATTATAAAAATACAGATTTGATCGAATCTATCAACATAACAAACATATCTTCTATTAATGAATATGACTTAATTACTGCAAAAATAAGAGAGTTATTAGCAATAGATACCCTCCAATAATTAAAGCATATTTTTTTTCCATATGATCTATAATATGTAAAACACCTTAGCTAAACTAATTATAACGAAAACCTTATGCAAAATATTATATGAACATAATATATTGTTTAATTAAGTTTTCTTGAATATTTGAAGAGTTCCAGAGTCAATGAGGTGTTTTTAAAAAATGCACTTTGAAGAATAAAGTTAAAGAATGTTGTCTATGGAAATATTCCGACCTATAAAATTATTTGTAGTGATTATTCAAAATATAAATTAGCTCGTTTTATGGATAAAAACAGGAGTGTGTTATGTATTGATCATCTAAAAGCATGTATTCGAGAGTTCTGTGGGGTAAAAATCAGAAATCGTGAGTTGAATATTAATTCTGATATTAAGATACCCGTTGATTGGTAATTGATCAGGTAAAAGAAGAATTTGGATATTATCTCCCTTATTTACTCCTGAAGAGGTCAAGAAAAATAAAAAAAGTGAGATTTGAAAGACTCTTGGATGAGAATTATAGAATGCAAGATACTTTAACAATTAAGGGCACTGATTATTTGTGAAATTTTTCATTTTTTTTTCTTTAAATAATTTGGATTGGATCTGGATAATATTATGCGTTCGATGTCTAAATTAAATGTAACGATCCAAGATGTTACACAGAAAATTATTGATATTATGAGCCTGAATGAATTTCCGCAAATTATTTTTGTTATAAA
>CAZRBD010000138.1:0-10468 GCA_964598265.1 uncultured archaeon | reverse complement strand
ATCGAGAGTTAATATTTGGTTCAACGCATGGCCCTGTAGGGATCTCTTTCGACAATGCGTTAAGTAATCCCTCAAAAGGTCACGGTGGGTTGCTAGCTGCTATTCGACCAAACCTTTTATCCAAACCCATCGCTTTGATCATTCCAAAAGTAACTGTTTCTAAAATGGAGGACGCAAATAAGATATTTGGACCCGCTCAAGCAGCGGTAGCGAAAGGTATTGCCGACGCTGTTGAGGAAGGGATTATACCTATGAATAAAATCGATGAATGGATAATCATAGCAAGCGTTTTTATACATCCTGAAGCAACAGATTACCGTAAAATTTATCAGTATAATTATGGGGCTATAAAGCTGGCAATTCAGAGAGCAATAAAAGGATATCCCTCAATTGAAAAGATATTTTACGATAAAGATCGGGCAAGGCATCCCGTTGCTGGAATTAGAATACCTAGATTATGGAGACCTCCCTATATACAAGTAGCTTTAGATCATCCTGCTCTTGAAAAACAAATAAAGGTCGTTAAACAACTACCAAAAAGTGACAGAATTATTCTAGAAGTTGGTACTCCATTTCTTAAGAAATATGGTGTTGAATCAATCAAGAAAATTCGAGAAGTTGCAAGAGAAAAATTTATAGTCGCGGATTTAAAAACTTTAGACGTTAGCAAATTGGAGGTTGATTTTGCGTTTGATGCGACTGCTGATGGTGTTGTTGCAAGTGGTTTAGCTGCTACAGTTTCCTTAGATAAATTTATTTTAGAAGCTCAACGCCTTGGTATTCATGCGTTCATTGACACAATGGAAGTTCAAAATCCTATCGAGAAATTAAAATCTTTAAAGCAAATACCTGATGTAGTTATAATTCATAGAGGAATTGATGTTGAGCAATCTTCAGCAGGAAATACGTCCCCAGATGCCCAGCAGAAACAACGATGGGCATTAGTTCCTAAAATTAAAGAATTATATGCAGATAAGAAGAAAGCATCAGGCAAGGATCGTGTATTAGTCGCTGTAGCAGGCGGAATTGAGCCATCTACTGCGTCATATGCGCTAACTCAAGGAGCAGACATTTTAATAGTAGGACGATTTATCGCTGCGGCTAAAGATGTGGAATTTGCAATGAGAAGGATACTTGGTGTTTTACCGGGCTATCAAGATATTGATCTTAAAAGAATTCACACTGAAGATGATGATAACTCAGTAGAAAGAGGCGGAGGCCCAAAATGGGATTAATTTATTCTTTTTTCTAATTTGAAAATTTTATCATTTTTTTTTACCGGAGTATCCACAACAATCCCAACAGCTAATCTTTCTTTTTTGGACTTGACAAATGGTGTCTCAGTAAGATTCTTCTTTTGTTTGATTTGAATGGATTTAACTTTTTGTCTTAAATAGGTGTCTGTATGAGTACCAATGATGAAAATCTCGTCGTTTAATTTTAGATTCCCTGATGTTAAAAGAATCTTTGCTGCTTTTTTTTCAGGGAAGTAATTTAAGACTTTACCGATCTCAATTTTTTTAAAATTTGAGAGATTTCCATCAGTTTCTCTTTGTATTTCACTACCCGTAGGTAATCCAAAATAAAATCCTGTGGAGAATCCTCTATTATAAATTTTATTCAAGCGTTTAAGCCAGTCTTTAACCTTTTCTGGTGTAAAATTGTTCTGATAATAAGCGTCAATAGCTTCTCTGTAACATGAAGTTGTTTCTTCAATATATATTGGATCTCTCATACGGCCTTCAATTTTAAAAGCGTCTATATTAGCTTCTATTAAGGAGGGAATATACTCTATCATACAAAGATCTTTTGAATTAATAAAGAAAACACCATCATAAAGAAATTCATTATCCTGATCGTCATAAACTCGCCACTTTCTTCTACATGGCTGAACGCATTTTCCTCTATTAGCTGAGTAGTTTTGAGATCCACAAATTTCAGCGGAAAAGTAACATCGACCTGAAATTGAGGTACATTGTGCTCCATGGATAAAAGTTTCAATTTCTATATTAGTTACTTTCTTTTTAATTTCTTTAATTTGCTCTAGTGATAATTCTCGCGCAAGAATTAATCTTTTAGCCCCTAGCGATTTATAAAAGATTGCTGCTTGAGAATTAGAGATATTTGCTTGAGTAGAGACAAGAAACTGTAGACCTTTTTCTTTTGCTAATTGAATAGCGCCAACATCATGAATTATCACAGCATCGATTTCAGCTTCAACCGCC
Organism: uncultured archaeon; assembly: GCA_964598265.1. Classification (GTDB taxonomy): domain Archaea; phylum Asgardarchaeota; class Lokiarchaeia; order Sigyniarchaeales; family SOKP01; genus Loki-b32. The sequence continues at coordinate 8,243 of CAZRBD010000138.1, read as the reverse complement.
TTATCTAATATTTGCTCTAAAAGGGGGAATTCAGTTTCGTAAATAACTACATTTGTAGTGAGGTAGGCTTTTATGTTGTTATTATGGCAAATTTTTACAATTTTATTTAACTCATCTAATTTAAAATTATCGCTATACATTCGCATATTAAACGATTCAATACCAAAATACACAGCATCAGCCTTACTTGACACCGCAGATAAAGACTTATAATTTTTTAAGGGAGTCATTAGTTCGACTCGATTTTTCAACATAAATTTCACTGTTTTTTTTTATTAAGTATTTTAAACAGGAATATCCTTAATGAAATTAGTTTACCATTGTCTAAATACTTAATTTAACGATGCTAAGATAAATTGACTCTCCTGCTTATAAAGAAAAACAATTTGCACGCGGAAAAGAAAATTTTATCCTTCGGTATATATAACTAAGATTATAAATCATTCTAATTCAAATTTTTACCCAAGATACTTGATTATTCCCCCCACACAGTAGAGAACTAACAGATTCGTCAAAAGTTCTCAAGATTAGTCTTCCATTAACATTCTCAAGCGTGATAGGCTCTTTTGCTGTCCGATCCAAGCTTCTAACCTGTTTGTATGTAAACTCTGGATCTATTGTCTGCAAAACTTCGTGTAAACCGCTTGGCCCTTCCCCATAATATCCCCAGGTAACCCCCACCATCCATAACTGAACAATGGATTACGGTTTTAGGACTGAAGTTGAGAAAAAACCTAATGGGTATCTTCTCAAAATTTATGGAGATTCACAGCAGGAAGTAGACGATTTTATTATTCTCTCCCTTGAAAATGATTTTGACATCTCTCCTTTTATATGAGATACAATATACAATGTTTACCCCTTTATTTGAGTTATATTCAAATCTTTTTACCAGTTTAATTCATTAATGGAAAAATTATCCTAAATTTAGCTTTTTAAATTCCCTAAATGGTAAGCCATGATGAAATATGATAGAAGGAAAAGATTGTTTAAAGAAGACTTGGAAGGTTTCCGCGTTGTTTAAGGAAGGAAGTCTTCCGACTCTTGTGTTCTGTTAGTCTACTTAATCGGCCGGCTGTTTGCCTGAAAAATAGGACCTATGAACTGCGAATATAATTTCGCATACCCTTCTTGATTGGAAACAATAGCAATCATATCCGCTTCTTTATCAGTAGCAGGAGCTAGAATCACTTCTTCAGCGTCTCGGGTAACCGCAAAGAATTCTCCAGCAGATTGTAATTGGCGGAATTGTATATTTCCTAATTGGCGCATTTTTTGGATTATTCCGCTGTACTTCTGTAAATCCCAATGTGAAGTCAACATGAATCGTGCTGCCTTTTTCTGAAAGGCGAACTCAGAGACAACCTGTAAAATTTCAGGAACTACATAAGGAGTAACTATAATAATCGAAGATTTTACGCGGTATATTGCATCCTTTATCGCAGCAACCATGGCTTCTTTTCCGACAACAGGCCATGTTGTAAGTTTGGCGATTTCTGGGATCGAGCTTGATACTTCATGTATGTCTTTTAACTTTTCTTCATTTGTTTCAGCAAGTTCGGTACCATCATCTATAGAATTCATGAATTGTAGTGTGAAGTCTGCAATTACATCCTTTATATTTTGTATAGTATCTGTTGTAGTATTGGATAAACTGCTTTGGAGTGTTTTAGCATTTTGTTCATATTTTAACTTATGATCCGCGAGCATATCTGTTAGTTGATTATCTAAATCCTTAGCCTCAGCGTTCCATAATCTAATTTCACTATCGATTTTATCTGAAGAATCGCGTTTTCCTTCAGCAAATTGATTATTTATCCCGCTCATCCAATCTGCGTTAATTCTTTTAATCTCTGAATCGAACTCTGTATAATGTCTTAGTGAAGATTCCTTATGATTATTGATCGCATCATCATATTTACGATTGTGTGTTTTCAATGAGTTTTCTAGAGAATCTTTTAATTTTAGGGTAGTATCAGAACAATCCTTCACACCGTTTTGTAGAGTATCGTCTATTTCTCCTGCCATATCAGTAGCTAATGTTTCCAGTTGAGCATCAATAGTCTCTTGTGATTTATAATCAAGATCGCTAGTTTCTGTCTCTAAGCTATTATTTTCATTTCCCATTATATCTGTAACATCAGTTTTAATTTGGTCAGTAGTTCCTTTTGTATCAGAAATATAAGTATCACAGGTACTTGAAAACTTTTCTTTCATAGGTTCTGTAAATTTTAACACATTTGCGATTGTTGTTTCATGTCTAGCTTTGTATTTGGCTTTTTTTCCAAGCCAGAGAAAACTTTTTTTAGACATTTCTTCAGAAAAATCCGTAAATCTATTTGCATGTTCAAGCAGATTGTCAATCAAAGTCAATGTAGTGCTTTTAAATTCATTTGTCTGGTCAGTTAATTTTCGATGTCTCTCATCTACATTCGCTTTTAAATTCGTTTGGAGAGTATCTGTTGTGTTTTTAAGATGATTCGTATGTTCTTTTAATAAATTTGATATCTTTGCTTTCAAATCAGCAATCACTTTATCCATACGTTCAAGGTATTTTTCTAAAATTTGCTCCATTTTAGGCTTAAGCTGATTTGAGATATTTTTATGACGTTCTACATGCTCATCCAAATCTACTTTCAATTCTTTTTCCAGATTTTCTACTCTTGAAGCAAAATCACTTAATAACTCTGAAATTAAATTAGTTAAATTATCTTTTTTGTTATTGATTTCAGTTTCGTTAGTGCTAACGCTTGTCTCGGAAGTATCTTTCAAATCCTTATTTAAAATATCCAAAATGGAATGAAAATTAGTTTCCAGAGTTTTAGAAGTTTCAGTAAAACGGTTTACCGCCCCATCGATTTTATTTTTTTTAATACTATTTTTTGAATCAGAATCTTCGAAAAAAGAATTTATTTGATTATTTACAGCACTTTCTACGTCATTTATACTTTTATCCTGAATTATTTCCAGCTTTTCAAATCGTTTGGATTGCTCAGTTAAGATTGTATCTTTAATGTTCGCAATTTCATTTCGGAAATTCTCTGATTCATTAGTAAATAGTTCAAAATAAGGCTGTAATGGAATATATCGATCAACAATTCCTTCAACTCGTTTTAGAAAACTTTTTTCAACTAACCAATTTGTAACTTCTAAAACGGTTTCATAAGTCAACTCTTCATGTTCCTCGGTGAGAGTCATAAACACTTCGGAGGGAGTAGCACGAGGTACCCTTAAATAAACTAAATAAACATTTATGTTATCTTCAGTAAATCCATATCGAGTAAATATCTCTTTAGTGAAATTTTTTAACGACATAAAATTTTCTCCATAAAAAGTCAAATAAAAATACAATAGGAGTATTCTCTATTATTAATTTAATTTGAACGTCTTTAATAATATTTTCAAAATCGAAACTTTAAAACTTATGTTTTAAATTATTTGTCATTACTAAAATTTAGTGGTCCTCCATTATTAGTTCCCCTTTAAAATTGATGTTTCTATAAAATTTTTCAAATTGGATGCGTTATTTTGTTTTAAATAATTAATAGAAGAAAAATTAAATTGAATCCATTTTTTTGGATACCAGATACAAGTTTAATAATAAAAAAGATTAGAAAATGTTTTATTTCAAGATAAAATTTTATATACTTGTATTTAATCATTTATTTTTGTTTGAATCAATGTAATGATAGATCCAAATTTATTCTTAAAATTTCTTAAAGATAGAAGGAGTATCAGGGCATTCCAAGATAATAAAATACCCGAAACAGAAATTGAAATGATTTTAGAAGCGGGAAGATGGGCTCCTAGTGCGAGTAATCGCCAACCATGGGAGTTTATTCTAATAACAAATAAAGAAATTCTGCTAAAAATTTCAAATTACGCATCATATGGAAAATTTATTAGGGAGGCTCCACTGGCTATCGCAATAGTGGGGAAAACAAAAGTGAGTTTAAAATGGTATATCATTGATACATCATTGGTCACAATGAATATGATGTTGATGGCGTGGACTCTTGGAATAGGGACTTGCTGGATCGGAACTATGAAACGTGAAAAAGTCAAAAAATTATTAGGATTAGTAGAGAGTGATTACGTTCTCACAGTTTTACCTTTTGGATATCAAAGAGGAGATAAACCAAAACCTAGGCCTAGAAAGTCATTAAAAAAAATCGTAAAAAAAATTTAAAATAATTAAAAATACTAAATGGATATTGTGTTATTCTATAATTTAATTATTCAGTAAAGGAAAAACTGTAATAAAAATTAAATAAAAATGGCTGCTGCGAGAACTGTTGCCCACTCACCTTCTTCTTTCACAGTTGCAGAGATAGTTATATTTTTTGTTTCAACAATCTTTCCCCCCATCTCTAACGCTTCTTTTTTTTCATCATAATTCAAATCGGGATCAAAAGCGATCCCTAAAGTAGTTGCAAGCATTTCTGCCGCTAGATTTTCAGCGAAATATCCTACTTTTTGAGAATTTGTATCAAAGGCATGATACTCACTTAAATATCCATAATTATCTTTTTCTGCGGGTTTAGCAACCCCAATTGACGCGCTTATCAAACGATTAAATTCACTTGCGCTTGTTCTTGATATAACGGTGTATACGATTTGACCTGGACTTAATTGTTTTAACCCATCTTCATTATTAATTTCGATACAATAAGGAGGTAAAATTGAAGAAACCTTTACTAAATTATATTTTTCAATTCCTGCGTCTCTTAATGCCTGCTCGAATGATACTAATTTGACCTTATGAAAACCTTTACCTTTAACAAAGAATACCTTCTCTGGGACTAGAGACATTGACTAAATCTAACTCATATATAATGTAGTGATTAAGTCTTCATTCTAAATAAAAATTTTTAATTTCCTTCAAAATAAATGTATCTATTTGATAATTTTGGCATCAAAATTCTGCAATGTTAGCCAATTTGGTAAATTACTTAAAAAAATTGAAAATATAATCGCTATTGAGATGAGAATATTTTGAATATAGGGTTAGTTCAAAATAAATCCATTATCTTTCGGTTGGATTAGTTCTTCTACTAAAAATTTATCAAAATGCTTTTGTAGCATTATCATTTCTGCTACGATTTCATAATTTTTAAAATCACTATAATGCTTATAAATTAAATTTTTAGCATTCAAATCCTTTAGTGTTAGTGTTTTAACTTCAGAAAAACAGGATAAGATTCGCTGATCTCTTTTGTCAATAACCGACTGATAATTATCTAAAGCCTTCTTTATTTCTTTAGAGCCTCTAACTACTCCAAGATGACTGGTTATTGCAATTTCCATGTCAATATCTTTAAGGGTTTTAAGCGAATTTTCAAAATCTATTAAGTTAGAATCAATTCCTGCATAAAATACAAAACTAGTTAGATCAATATCTGCTAAAAAAGCAATTTTTGAATTTAGTTCTACGAAAGCACAATGTCCCGCTGTATGACCAGGAGTATGAATAACTTCCACTTGGTAAAATTCTCCAATCACTATTACTTCCCGATTATCCAATGCTTTTTCTATTTCTGTATTTTCTAATCTAAGACTTTGCATTAACCATTCAAATGGATCTTCTGTTTGTGTGTCTGAAATACCATAATATTCATTAATTTTATTTATATTCTTAATTAGGAATTCGTCGTCTTTATGAATAAAAAATTTCACATTTCTAAGTAATCTATTCCCAGAAGTGTGATCTTCATGCCAATGTGAAAGCAAAACATTATTGATTTGAAATTCCCGCTTTAATTTTCTTAAGAGCCTACTTGATATTCCAGTATCAATTAAGTAATCTCCTATTAGTAAAGAATGTGAATAGGGATATCTTCCATTTCTGGCACCTTTTATAAAAAAAATATCCTTAAACTCTTCAGAGAGAGGTTGTATGAAAGCATTCATAACAAAAATCTATTAAGTTATTTGAGAAAAATAAAGTTTAGAAATCTCTTAAACATTATCAAATTAAGAGGACTTTATAAGATTAACTTAAGATCAGAAGTAGCCAATATATTCTAAATATTTAAATTATAAAAATGCAAAACTAAAATAATCGGAGGGAGGAATTAGTGTTCTATTATTGTCCTCATTGTACCTCTAGGAGAAAACCAGTTATTATAAAGTATTTCCCACCTATAACTGTAAAATGTTTGGAGTGTGGTTATATGAATCTCGAGTATAAATTCATTATGGAAGATAACAAAAAATCAATCTCATTACACAATACTCAATAAGATTCACATATTTCTTTTTTTTTTAATTTTTACTTACATTTTCATTATTAAAATACACTAAAAAATAAAAAAAAGGAATGAGTTTATTTTTTTTACTATTTTAAGTCATAATAGCATCGTTTAGGAGAGAAAACCTTCCCTTCTTCTCGTAATTCTTTAATTATTTTAGAAACTTCCTTGGATTCAACTCCTATTTTTTCTGCGATCTCTCCTGGCCGGAGTGGTTTATCTGAATCTTTAAAAGCTTCTAAAACACTTTCTCTATTTGACATAAATATTACAAATATTCATTCTTATATAAAACTCACATTAATATTATAAAGATCAGAATCTAACAATCTTTTATTAGTGAGAAAATCATGGAAATAATTAAAAATAATTAATTAATATAAATCTAATAACTCTTTGCGATATAAACTGTACATCCAGCAGGTTTCCCGCAAATCAAACAAGTCGCAAACTCATGTGTCTCCTCATCAACACGTTTTCCGCGAACATCTCCCCCAATTTCTTTTTCAACTACTTCAGCACAATGAGCCGCCTTCATGTCAATTGAACAAAAACCACAGCACACTATTTTTCCGTTCTCTATCGCTTCCTTTGCTGCTTCCTTCTCATATACAACTTCAATTTGCGATTCAAAATCAATAAGTGATCGTTCTTTAATTTCTTTTGTATAATTTTCGGCAATCTCATCAATTTTACTTACTAAATCTTCTTGTTTGACGAAAAACTTCTTTCCATCATATCTTCTTACTATGACAAATTGTCCTTTTTCAATATCTTTTGGTCCTATTTCAATACGTATAGGAACACCTTTCAATTCCCAGTAAAAGAATTTATTACCAACAGATTCTTCGGAGTCATCAATTTTAATTAAATATTTATCTTTTAATTGATTAAGAACTACATTTGCCTCTTTTAATACAGCTTGTTCTTTACCTTTAAAAATTATTGGGACTATAACTATTTGAACAGGAGCCAAATCAAATGGTAAAACCAGGCCTTTATCATCTCCAAGATAAGCAATCATTCCACCGTAGATTCTGCTTATTGCTGGACCATAGCATGTTTGATAACCGTACTTCTCTTCTCCGTTCTGATCTATGAATTTAACATTAAATGGTTTTGAAAAATTCTGTCCTAATAAATGGGTTGAGGGTTGCTGAAGCACCTTTCCTGATCCCATTAGAACATCAGCAGCATAAGTTGATATCGCGCCAGCAAATTTGTCCCATTGAGGTCTTTCGAAAAATATAATAGGCATTCCAAATTCATCTTGAAGCATTTGGTACGTCATTTCCATATCCTCATGAACTTGATCAATAGCCTCCTCCATTGTAGAAAAAACATTATGGCTTTCAATCCAATGAAATTCACGTGCCCTAAAAAACGGTCTAGTCATCTTACCCTCATAACGCCAAACTTGGCACGATAGGTACCTTTTAAAGGGTAAGTCCTTATAACTTCGAATCCATAGAGAATACATTTTATATAAGGCTGTTTCACTCGTTGGTCGTAAAGCTAATCTTTCAGTTAAGGGGCCAGAAGTTCCAGCTTCAGTGACCCAGAAAACTTGCGGAGAAAAACCCTTCACATGATCCGCTTCCAACAGAAAATTGCTTTCTGGAATTAATGAGGGCATAATTAGAGGCATATGACCCTTTTTTTCCATTAATTCTTCATATTTAGCATACATCTTTTTTATTGATATTGTAGACCATTCCCTATAAACAATAAAACCCTTGATATTATAGCGAATATCTGCAAGTTCTGCCTTATTAATCAATTCTGTATACCACGCAGAAAAATCCTCTTCTTTTGAAACGGTTATTCCCATTATAGGAATCTCTTTCTTCTTTTTTGCCATAGGAGATCATCGTAAAAAATGTTTTTAAAGATAAATATTTTATGAGTAGGAAAATTAGATATTTAGCTATTGTTGACTACGAAAAAAGATATAAAAGAAAAAAAAGTTAATAATCTAACAAACCATCCCAC
>CAZRBD010000137.1:0-10742 GCA_964598265.1 uncultured archaeon | reverse complement strand
TGCTATATCACTAGGATAATGAGTTTTTCCTTTTTTCTTTTTTAAATAATCTAAGATTATTTTTTCAATAATCTCATCAGATAAATCTTGAATTTCAATCATTTCCTCAATTTTTTCTATTGTTTTTTGGTCAGAAGAATTATTATTTAATAATTCCATTCTTTTTAAAATTTCTCTATTTGAATTTAAAAACTCTTCTAATATAAGTGTAATATGATCTAATCTTTTAACAAGTTCTAATTCAAGATCCCTACTTCTTCTAGATTCTATGTGTTCTAATCGAGTTGGTTGTGTAACTAACCCTAAAGATTTAAGAAATTCGACTTTATTTAAAATTTCATTTAGATTGTAATATAAGGGTTCCCTTTTCTCTGATAAGCCCTTAAAAAGATTTGAAAGAATACGCTCTTTTGATAACTTCTCTAAACTCATAATTTTAATTCCTCCATAATTTCCTTAATTTTATTGATGTTATTATTTAATAAATCTAGAATTGATCTTGACCAGGTGATATTTGATTTTAAATTGGAAAAGAAGACAATGAAATTAAATTTTTTTTCTAAATGAATTGTATAAGAATTTTCTCTTTCCTTAATATTAATTTCAAAATTATGTAAGCTATATGTTTTATTTGATTTAATTTGATTTTCGATTATTTGATTTAAATGGTCAAAATTAATATCATTTGAGGGCTTTATCATTGAAAAAATACCAATTGATTCTAGCTCAATTGGTTTCCTAATTTCTATTAATTTTTGCATTAAATTCAATTTAACAATCTCATCTATTTGGTTAATATCTTTAATTGAAACTTCAATTTTCTCCCTTTTTTCTTCAGAATCACCAAATTTCGAGAAGAATTTTGGAATAAAACGGAATTCGGAGAATAATCTCTCAGTTCTTTGAGGATAAGAGACAACAATTTTTTTTTTTTCAATTCGTATTTCATAATTTTCAAAGTTAAGAGTGAGATTTGTTTTTAAATCGGGTAATATATTCTCTAAGATTGTTGATTTTAATTCAAGCTTAGGTTTAAACGTAGAAAGCTTTAATGAATTAATCTCTACTAATATATGGTCTAAGTCTTCTCTTATATTCTTATCCTTAAACTTAAACTCTATTAGAAAATTATTTAAGAGATTTAAATTTTCTTGAGCACTTTTATTATTATTCATTTTTTCGTTTTTTAATTCTTGTCATATATCAAGAGAAAATTAAATTATTAATATTTAATCATAACACATTATTAATTTTTTATAAAACAACTTATATTTTAGTTTCGTCGGAATAACTAGTAAATTTTTCTAATTCTTGAGTTATAACACCTATCAATCATAAATCTCCTAGCTTTATGGATTTGTTAGGGGAGAATTAATCGCCTTAGAAGAATCTAAATACAGAATCTTTATAAATAGAATGTTTAAATCAGAAACATAGATATGTGCTGCTAATTTGATCACCTGGCCATAAAATAAAAATGAAAAAAAATTATTTACTCTTACTGATTTTTAGGTTAGTGGATTACATAATGAGCATTTATAATCTCTTCAAGGTATCCATTAATTTGTTCTTTCATCATTATTGAGGGGTAGGACATGAGAGGTTTTTTTTGTCGATTTATTACACGAAATTACACGGCGTGTAATTTTTTGATTTTGCTCTCTATTAGTATTGAGATGTATTTAAGGGCGATTTCCTCCTTTTTTTCTGAGACAAATATTACACGAAATTACAGGGGCGTGTAATGGTAAAAATGAGTGTTCCGGCTTACTACACTAAGAAGACTTGATTTCACCCAAAACATTACACGAAAAATAAAAAGTATATATATATATATGTAATTTCATCTTCATCTTTATACATGGAGAAAGAGGTAAAAATATCTCTTAATATATATATATATTTTATTTTATGTAATTTATTTATTTATTTATATTATATTAGAACCTCAAGCATTCCAAATACATTTTTGCCTATTACATAATCGTGTAATATCGTGTAATTTATGTAATTTTTCACTCTTTTAAAATATGATATTACTTAATAGAATAAGAGTATAGACCGTAAAATATCAAAACTCAAAAATAATAATCCGTGGAATAATTTATGATATATTTGGGATAAAATATATGATAAATTGATTTATATTATTTTTACTAGGACCAGGAATATTTTTGACATGTCAATATTCGGATTTGACATATCAGACACTTGATCGGACACCTGAAAAAATGTATTGTCTTACTGTTTAGGAGTAAGATCTTACTTTCTTACTGAGATATCACCTGATATATTTGACAACTGTCAATATCATTTTTTGTCATTTACTCCTTTTTTCTTCAGGTTAGGATTTTCCGGATTCATTCGGATTATCCTCTGTTAATGATGTTTTAAGATACTGATATCACCCTTATATCAGTCTTCTTTTATGTTATTAATAGTGATATCTCCCTTATTTTGATGTTTCAAGCTTTAAGAAATATCACTATTAATGTTATCTTATTTCGTGATATCACTAGTGATATCTCATTAATCTTGGAGTTTCCCCCTTGGAAATATTATACTTATCGATTTTTTCGATAGTACTTATCGAACTTATAGACAAATAAATTTATGGGGATTTAAATCTCATATTGGATAAAGGCTGTAAAAAGTTTATTTCTCTCTACCACAGCTACTAATTCGGCTGATGGCTCTTTCGATAATATTTTATTTATCCTAGCTAGTAGTGTGTCTCTTATCCTAGCTGATGTATACATTACTTTTTTCATTTTAACCCCATCTCCTCTAATTGTTTCCGTCTTTGGTATTGTTGATAGCATAGAGCTATTATTATAACAATAGTAAATATGACCACAAAAAACATAATAATATCTTCTAGCATACTAAATATTTATTTTGTAAACATAAAAATATTATAACTGAATAATGGGAATATTGGGATTTTGTTGGGAAATTAAAAAGTAATGTTACTGGTAATATTACCATTAAAATCAAATGAAACACCTGAAACTCTCAAATGTTATAGTGTAAAAATAAATTATTTTACAGTTTTTAATAGATGCATCCGGTTGCATCAACAGTTGCAACAACTAATTATTATCTAGAAACTCAAGGGATTCATTATATTCAAATATAATATGATATTTACCATTCCTCTTCCTATACTCTAAATCATCATTAAACCTTTTGATAAGCTCAGTTATGCCTACCGGTTCATTATCTCCAAAATTGTTAAGAAAACAAGCTTTACCAAAATCTCTTACTATAACTTCTTTTTTCCTGAAATAAAGATAAATCCCATAGAATTCCGGAATAAACTCAATTAGAATCTTACCCTTAATTTTTAGATATTCTTTTTCTAATTGTCTTTCTTCAATTGTTCTATATTTTGTTACGTTTCTTCTTTCTCCGGTTCTCCAGTTAGTGACTATAAGCTCATTATGTATTCCAAGTAAACTATTAACATGTATTATAGTATTTCTTTTCCAAGAAATATGATCTAGAAATTCCTTTAATTCCTCATTACAATTATAACTAAATTGGGAAATTTCATCAATATCATAAATACCAGCATTCATTATGTCTATTAAGGAGTTATAGATCTCAGTTATAGGAAACTCAGATTCTTTTATATCATGATATATATCATACACTTTTAAGAAAATATATAATGGTAAGAGCTTAAAAGTTTTCAATAAGGGGAATATATGAAAACCCTCTCTACCTGATCTTTTATTCTTTTTAGCTACTTTGTCATATTGTTTTGGAAGACTGTAAGATTCAGGTATATCTTCATAAAATATGTTCTTACCGGCTCTCTTCATTAAATCCAATTTAGTGGATATAACAAGCTGACCTTGTTGCCCAAACAAATGTCTCAATTCTTCCCTTTTCGCAACTATTTCTAAATATTGGCCTTTATAATCCCTTAAAGAACTTTCACTCCTATCTTTAAATTTCTTATAAATTTCTTTATTTTTAGCATTAGGATTATCATCTAAGAAGTGAAATACTTGTTGTCTTAAAGATTCCATTTTAAATCAACTTTTTTGTCATATTGACATAATGGCAATTCATTATGTAAAATATTGTTGAACGATTAGATAAAGTTATTGATATTTACTAAACAAATTAGTTAGATTTTTATTTATCTCTGAACATTGTTTAATTAATTATGCTTTTTCTGAATAATGTTCAATTCAAATATGCATGAGGAACATTTCCTTCTATGATTGAATCTAAACCGTATTTTGATTATATATGTCTAGGACCAGATCAGGCTTTTGATGAGGAAATTCTTAGGCAATTACGTAAAAGGCCATTAACAAGCTTGGATTTGTCATTTTACTTGAAAAGAGACATTCAAACGGTTATTCAATGGTTAAAGAAACTACTTGGAGAACAGAAGATCGTTAGGATTGAAAACGGACAATACTTTTACAAAATTAAAAAATGCCTGAAGGTTAAGAAAAGATTAATCCCTGAGAATGTTGTAAGTTTAACTATTTACAAGCATATTGGTAAAGGCTATTTTAAGCCAATTTATAGTTTTAGAAAATGAGGGTAATAATGTATTATACTAACATTTCTCTTGATGAAGTAAAAGAAATCCCTAATAAAACCATAGTTCAATATAGTAAGGAGTATATTTCCAAGCAAAATCGTCATTTTAGATCTCAACATATTTGTAAGGCTTATCTTAAAAATGAACTTAACATATCTCATGCCTTCTACAATTATAATAAGATTTATAGGTCTATTGTTACCCGGATTTCACACGTACTAGCAAAAATCCCCAATATACAATTTTTAGGTAAGGGATTATATTGTAAAATATCCTAATTTCCACTATGATTCTTCTCCTGGTATTGAAAATAATACTAGATTAGAATATAATATTATTATGATATTATAATTGATTAATATTTATAGGCCAGTTTTTTGATATTCATACTTGGAAAAGTATAAGAAAAACAAAAAACAATATGACTTGGCTAATCAACTAAAAGAAATAGAAATGAAAGGTGTTAAATGTTGAGAAAGAAAATAATGTTGTTGATTGGAATCGTTGTTATTAGTAGTTTTTCAATTGTTTATATAGCTTTTATTTTAATTAATGATGATATTCCTAAAGATGATAATATTGTTCTTGAGTATAATTATAATGTGTTTCCGAGTGGTAATTCTTATGCAAAAGAAAGAGTTTCTTGGGAGTTTAATTTTAGTATAGGAGGAAGTGGTATTTATTATGGCGATCATTGGATAACACTTCAAACAGTAAATACAGTAGTAATAATAATGGATCAACATCAATGGGCAATATATGAAAAATTAGTATATTATCGTGATAACGGGGATATAATAAGACGTGATGTAGTATGGGCTAATTATGTGGAACATTATATATTATCAATTGGGAAAACTTTTGATAACGGAACTTGGGATGTGCCTTATGATGAAATTTGGTGTTTGGATTTTTTTATTTTAGATGTAATAGAAAACATTAAAATATTTACTAACGCAAGTTGGTCATATAGGGGCAGTTGGTATAGTTATGGTGGTTACTAATTCCTAAATTCTTAAACAAAACTCAATTATTAATCGGAAATGTGCATTTTAAATAATTAAGTGAAGTCCATCCATAATCAATCATAAACCACCCATAAAGCTTAGGATTTCTGAATTTCCCATTATTAAAAGTTTGCTTTATTTCCCTATTCCTCACATATCAATTTTAAAATATTAGGTAAACCTTTTTTACTTTCTCAAACTCTTTATAGAATAACCTTTAGAGTTATTTTTAACAAATAATCATGAATTTGTATTGACATTTCTCATATAATTATTCAAAACTATATTATTATAAAAAGAAATTAAATTATTGAAATTGGATCTCTTTAATGAATAAATATGGCTTAATATCCTTAATCCTTACATTTGTTTTATTCCTATTACAATTCATTCCTGTAGGTTTTTTTTTTCAATTTGAAAACCCGTTTGTAAATTCTTATATAAGAATCCCCATTCAATTATTCACTTATGAAGATAAACAGCTATTCTTTTGGGGAATTCAATCTAACGGGGTATTCCAATTATGGTTTGATATCAATTATTTAACAGGAGTTTTTTTTATTTTTCTCACTCCTCTGGCTATATTAGTAAATATACTTGGTTTTTGGAGAGAAAATAAAATCGGAAAAAAATTAATGAATGTCAATTTTATTCTGATATTGGTTATTTTCTTATATAGTATAATTGGAATCCCAATATATAGTAAAGAAATCCTCGGAGTGCAATTTGGGTATTTTGATATATTCCTTCACTTAAATTATGGTTTTTTTATAATGTTAATTGACTTAATAGTTGCGGGGATTGGATTTGGTAAGCATCCAATCCAATAAAGGAGGATCCAAAAAAATGGCAATAAAAAAGGGAATAATTGCGGGGGTTATTGCATTGATATTAGCTTTTATTGCGGAAATACCTATTTTTCCTCCTAATGATTTGGTGTTAAACCTTAAGATATTTTCATTTGAAAGTACAGATTTTTATATCTGGGGTTACATAACTAATAGATTTGCATTTACCTCGATTATTGGCTTTATACCTGAAAGCTTTATTTCAATTGCTATTTGGCTAATTCTTATATTAATTGGTTTGAATTCTATAATGGCATCAACCAAAAAAGCGAAATTTAATAACTCCTTGAAGTTATTTAAAATTAATATCCTACTTTCAGTCCTCTTTTTAACAATCTTTAGTCTCGTGATTTTTTTCCTGATTTTAGATGATTTCACCCCAATATTAAATGTAATTGGGTTTGGATATTATTTCATTATACTGATTTTAATCCTAAATATCTTTGCTTTAAAGAGTTTAAAAAAGGAAAATACTTGAATTAATTTAAAATGTTATATAATCTCTAACTTTTATTATAGAAAATCCTTTGATTCAAACCTATAAGCTGCTCTAGTCAATCCAACATAGTTATCAGAAATTTTATAATACATCTTTCCATTTACAACTTTTTTTTGTAAGTAATTATTCTTAATATAATGATTTAATGAATGAACCATCGTACCCAATGTCACTGCTCCTACGAAATTGTGTTGTTTCTTTGTCACTCTTATTAAATCAAGTTCAGAATGCCACTGGCCATCAAGAAGAGCAATTAATATTTCGTTTTTTATTGGAGTTCTGATATCCTTTATTTTGTTGAACAAACGTGAGTAATTAGGTTTATAGAATTTATTTTGGTCAAGATTTTCCATATTGTTCATACCTTTAAAAGAAGTATTTTTAATAAGAATAGAGATTAAAGCATCCTATTTAATAAAATATGTTATCTCCATATTACTTTGTAAGGGGAAATTATTCTATTACATGGTAAAGAACAACAATTACAAAAAAATTAAGTTAGAATACCCCTTTTGAAGGTCATTTGTCGGGCTGTTATATTCCCCCTTATTCTTTGCCTAATTTATTTCTTGAGCCATAATACTTGAAAGTATAGCAAAATCTTTATCTATTACGAGAAAAAACCTTTTCATAAATAACTTAAAAAAAGAAAAAATTAATAGAACTCGTTCATTCACCTTTATGCTTTAGATTCGGCACTTCTCAACTTAAAGGTTTGAGTTACCATATTATTACCCTCATCCTTATAGGAATAGGTCATAGAAGTCATATCATTTCTTTTTGATTTTCTAGTTATTATAGAGTATAAACAGCTACGAACGCTTATATATCAGACTCCTGATTTTTCCCACTCCTTACACAGATGATTAAGAGAGTGCACCACATTAAAGAACTTGAAAATTTGAAATACCTTCCTTGTGGTATTTTGCTCGTGTTATCCAATTATCAGAAAATTCTGGAATCAAAGCCAATATCGAACCTCCGATCCATACAGATAAAGTTCGCTCCATAGGTGCTATAATCCTTATAACTTGGTTTTCCTTTTTTCTACGTGCGAGCTCTAACTCCAATTCTAGATACATCCGTTATTTTAGATTTGGAAACATACTTGAACCTCCCGATAAGAAAATATTATTCAATAATGTAGGTCGTATGTCCAAATCACAAGATTCAATTACATCCATGATAGCTACATGCAATTTTTCAGCTTCTGACTCTGTTGAAGGATTAAATAAAAGCTCAGGTACTGCAAATCTTTCTTTTCCAAGGTTAATGGTAGAACCATCTGGTAAAGAATATTCTTTCTCATACTGCTCTGAACGTTTTAAATCTTCATTATAATCTAAAGACACGAAACAAGCCTTCTCTTTTAGTGCTCTAACTAATTCCCTTCTTATAGAGGAGTCTACAGACCAACCAATAGATTCTAAAATCTGCTCCATATGTCGAGTTAACACGCGTCCACCGATATCCAAAATCTTTACTGCATGATCAATTTTATAGCCCTCATAAATTGGGACTAATCTAGTATTACTATCTCCTATTTCTACAATTAGACCAGTTTGAAATCCTCCCGAATACAAAGTTAACATCGAATCTAAAACCGGGTAAAAAGCCATACATTGATACTGTTCCAGAAAAAGTTCAAAAATCCTCTCCAAATCTTTATCTGGAAAAAGCGGATGTACTGCAAATAAAACATTAACTAACGTGGGATCTACTCGCAAACTATAGAATATATAGTCTATTATGTGATTTAAGTGTGTCCAATCAGTTATTATCCCTTTTTCTATTGGATGATATATTTTATACAACCCAATCGATTGAATTTCATTACCTACATAGTATTCATTTTCCCGAGATTCTCTCGTTTCATAATTTACGCTAACACTTTGATATTTAGGTTTACCAACCATTGTTAGAAAAACTTGACTTGGTGAATCCTCCCCTGCGAATCCGATTTTTGAAGAAAACTGACCTATGTCAAGGACGACAGTGAGATTTCCCATAATTTGATTTAAATTAGCACATCTTAAGAAATTTCGATTTATGGTAAAATATTATTATTATATAAATTCATTTTCTTATTAATTATACTAATAAATTTATTATCACAATAACTTTCTCTCTGAATATATAAAAAATAAAGGCTAATTAGATGAGGTATGCTTCTTATAATTAGTCCAAATGAGAAAAATCCGAATGAAATCTAATTGGAAGTCTTGTATATCAAAAGAATTAGAAAATTAAAATTTTTAGCTGTTATTTACCTCACTCTTGCCACTTTAAAAACGAAATTAAGAAATATATAGAAAATAAAACAATTAGGTAAGTTTGGCTCAGTTGTTAGTGATGATTATAGAGACGCCAGGTATGTATATATTAATTGGTCTATTTGAGATTAAGAAATGTTAAAATAATTTTTTGACGCTCATGTACTTTGTTGAATATAAGAAGTAAGGCATTTAGAATTATTCACCTCTCATTATTTTCTTCAAACGATTTAATTCATCTAACATTTCATCGCGAAGAGAACCCAATCCTCCTCCTGCGGTTGAAGCCGCCGCTGGTGCTGCTGGAGCTCCTGCTGCTTTCGGGGGCCCTCCACCTGGTGGTGCTTTAGGAGGTCCACCTGCTTTAGGAGGTCCGCCGCTTGGTGGCAATTTGGGGGCTGGTGGTAGGTTAGGTTTTTTCGGAGGTCCTCCTGCTTTCGGAGGTCCTGCACTAGGAGGTTTAGGAGGTCCCGAACTTGGAGCCTTAGGAGGTCCCGAACTTGGAGCCTTAGGAGGTCCCGAACTTGGAGGTTTAGGAGCAGCCGGAGGTCCTCCTCCACTAGGAGGTTTAGGAGGTCCCGAACTTGGAGGTTTAGGAGCAGCCGGAGGTCCTCCTCCACCAGGAGGTTGAGGAGCTGTTGGGGCTGCTACCGCTGTGGGAGCTGCTGTTGTTGTACCGCCTCCTCCACCGCTTAATAAGCTAAATAATGTGCTAGCTGCTACAGTTTTAGCTTGCCCAGTTGTAGAAGCAACAATTTTTTTAGAGGAAGTGCTCACAGTTTTAACTTCTGCACCGATGCTAACTTCTTTCAAATCTTTTTGAGCTTTGGCCAGAGATTTGATAAAATCATTTATACCTTTAACTGTTTCTTCTAAATCATCAGCTAAGGAACTTAAACCCTTTCTCATGAAATTGATTACTCTGTCAATTTTCTTCTGTTCTTTTGAAACCACGTTCTATTCAAATCCTCTAATTTTATTGAAAACTTGTTTTAAATTAAATTACTTAAATAATCTTTATATATTAATTATATTAATATGTATTTATATTTTTATTCCAATCTTGATTAAACATTAATTTCTGAGTGTTAGCAAGAATCTAAAAAAAACGTTAATTATTAAAAAACCTAACCTAATAAAAAAGAATTATAAAAAAAATAAATGTATAAAGCAATTCTCAAAATGCATTCAGCGGAGCTGCTCTACGCGCTGATAAGTCTAAAAAGTATGCTAGCATGGGGTATAAAAAACTCGTCTTTGCGTTTAATAAATCTGCTAAGCTGAGAAAATCTCTCAGTTATCTACAGTATGAAAATATTCCGCAAGGCCAAGAAATCCCCGAATAACTGATTCATCTTCTTCAAATCTGAAAATAACAGTCGCTATAGCTGCTCCAGCATTAAAATTTACTTTATCATATACTCTTTCATCGATTAATGGAATCTTAAGTTCATTTACTATTTCATAAACTCGTTTAATGAATAATTCACGCTTAGGCGTGATCCATCACCTCTTTATATTTCGCAATCATGATTAACACTAATTAAA
>CAZRBD010000136.1:8011-10756 GCA_964598265.1 uncultured archaeon | reverse complement strand
CTTTCGCAAGTTGTGCTTGAAATCCTTTAGCTTTACTTTGGTCCAGACTTCCTAATGTATCAAAAGAATCTTTTAAACCATTAATAAAAGATTCAAGATCTGCAATATCGATTGTATCTTTTGCCATAGAAAATCTTAGAATTTCTATTTTTATAAAAATATAAAAAATAAATGGAATATAAATATTTACAATTAATTATTAAGGATGTTAGCGAGATCTATTGAAAATCTTGAACAATCTCTACAAATCATTTCTCAAATATTTTTCTTCTTAATC
This sequence comes from uncultured archaeon, assembly GCA_964598265.1. Taxonomy (GTDB): domain Archaea; phylum Asgardarchaeota; class Lokiarchaeia; order Sigyniarchaeales; family SOKP01; genus Loki-b32. The sequence continues at coordinate 10,479 of CAZRBD010000136.1, read as the reverse complement.
TAGGGATTAACATTGGTACTTTCTTTTTGTAATCCTTGTATTCAATCCCAAATTCTTTTAAAAGTTCTTTTTCTTCTTTCCACGACATAAGATAAATAAGTAGAATTATAATAGGTGTTAAAATTAATGAAAATAATGAGGAGAGAAGAATTGATATTCCTAAATGGGATAGAATCGCTCCAAAATATTGAGGATGTCTAATCCTTGTATAAATATTGGTAGTAATGATTTTTTCAGGTCTATGAGTTTCAGCGACTTTGAGTGTAATTTCTTTTACACCTGTTATACCAAACCACGCACCAATCAAAATAAACGGAATTGATACTATTAGATGGATTATATTTAATGAGTAATGAAAGAAAGTTAAAATTATCATATTATAATTTAAGATAGAAATATTAAATTTAGGTTGAGGTGAAATCCAAATTCCAAATAAAAATAAGAAAAAACCCCATCCCGAAATCAAGCCAAAAATTTGAGCTATTTTTATTCCTTTCTCCTTTCCAAATATACTTTGAAGTTTTATGTGTTCAAGAGAAAGAAAATAGAGGGGCATTAGCAAGATAATACTAATTATACAAAATGTAAATAAAATGTACATTGAAAATGATCCTCACAAATTACGCTTTATTTGCCTCAAAAAGATGTATAAAAATATACAGTATTTTATTTCAAAGTTATCTATTTCCAAAATTATAAATTATTGAAACTGATTAATTATACGAGTTTTATTCTCTCAATTTATTGATACATAGTAATAAAATTTGAGATTCGATAAGAAAATGCTGAGTACTGAACAAAAATTAAGAGAATCTGAAGAAAGATATCGAGTATTCATAGAGAACTTTCATGGTATTGTGTTTAAAAGATATTATGATTTTTCAGTTGCGTTTTTCCAAGGCTCTGTTGAAAAGATCACTGGATATACAGAAGATGATTTTATTTCTGAGAGAATTAGATGGAATCAGCTAATTCATAAAGATGATTATGTAAAAGTTCAAAGAATGGTTGATAAATTTAATAACTCATCGCATAGAACTACACAAAGAGAATATCGTATAATTGATAAAAGCGGAAAGATTCATTGGATTTTAGAAACAATCCAAAAATTGTATGATAATTCTAAAGAGGAAGAAGCAGTACAAGGAACGATTATTGATATTACGGAAAAAAATCAGGCTGAAAACCTAATTATCCAAGAGGTAAATAAGCTATCTGAACTAAATCATTTGAAAACAGATTTAATAATTAGGATCTCTCATGAGCTAAAAACACCTTTAAATGCGATATACGGCGCTTCACAAAGAATGCATGAATACTTAGAAAAAAATTTTAACGCAGAACTAAGTAAATATGTTGAAATTATAATGAGGGGTGGGACTAGGCTAAAAGATCTTGTTTCCGATATAGTTGACACATCCAGAATCGAAAGTAATCTAATGAATTTAAAAGTTCAGAAGGAAAATTTAACTTATATCGTAAAAGAATGTGTTAAGGATATGATTCATTTAGCAAGTGAACGAAACCAATTATTACATGTAGATCTTAAAAGAAATATATATATTGAATTAGATAGAATTAGGATAGAACAAGTAATAATGAATTTACTTTCAAATGCCATTAAATATACGCCACCTAAGGGTAAAATTTATATTAAATTAAAAGATTACGGCGAATTTGTCGATTTCTCTGTAAGAGACACAGGAATTGGACTTAAAGAAGAGGAAAAGAAAAAACTATTTAAAAAATTTGGGAAAATTGAACATTACGGTGAATCTCTAGGGGTTATCACTGAAGGTTCTGGACTCGGATTATATATTTCAAAAGAAATTGTAAGACTTCATGGTGGTCAAATTTTTGTCAAATCTGAAGGAAGAAATAAAGGGACTGAATTTAAATTTAGGCTTTTCAGGATTAGTTAAAGTATAAATTAATGAAAATATAATATACTGTTTTTCTTATAAATTATTTAATAGCACGTTAAACTTCTAAAATTCATAAAGTTTTAAAAAATATCCATCAGCACCTGTTTCTTCCATTTTATCCATAACTTCAGACCTAGGTAGAGCTGTTATGAAATATATTGGAATTGTATTCAATTTTTTATTAGATTTGATTTTTTTACAGATCTCGTAGCCATTTATATCAGGCAAGATAATATCTAACAATATTAATTTTGGGTGAGAACGTTGTATTTCTTCAAATGTTTCTGATGCAGATGTAGTGTGTTTACATGAATAGCCTTTACTTTGAAAGTAATCAAATAGTAATTCAATTGTAAGAGCATCATCTTCAATTATTAAAATATCGTATAAAATGTCCTTGCTAGGTTTTTCTAAATTACTGATTATTTTGTTTTCGAGAATTATGCTCTGATCATAAATAGTTTTTAATTTTAGTATGATGTCCCAATCCAATTTATCTTTATAATTTTCAAATAAAATATTTGAATATCCTTTAATTATTGT
>CAZRBD010000136.1:0-8001 GCA_964598265.1 uncultured archaeon | reverse complement strand
TTGTTAATGCTTCTTTTAATTCATGTGAAATTTGAGTCGCACTTTTTAATGTACGAGACTCTTCTGTAAATTCTATATAAAAATTTACTGCTCTTCTAATGAGTTTTGAAATTGTGGCAATCTCATTTTCTTTAATAAACCCTTGCCATTTCTTTTTAATTTCATCGGAGACTAAAATCATTACTCTTTCCTTATTTTTCTCATAAATCTTTTCTCCCTTTTGCCATTTTTTAAAACTTTCAGTTACTCTTCCCCGCCAAATCGCTTTTTTACCCGTCTCTTTTTCATATTCTTCCATAACTTTATCATTCTTCAAATCATTTGAAATAATTACCACCCAATTATTATCAATATAATTTAAGTATAAAATATTTTGAAAATTTATAATTTTTAGATATTCTCTAAATTTTTATTATTTAATTTATAATTTTTATATTTTTTTTATATATTTAATTGTTATTTTTAACATTTTTTAATCTTCAAACTATGTCTTCCATATCAATTAAAATAGTACCCTTGTTTTTCTTTAATAATTAGAGTAAATTATTAATTTTGGTAGGAGAAAGTACTCATTTCTGATTTCTATAAAATTTATAATGAATCTGGATTAACAGCTGAAATTATTGGAACATTCCAAGAAATAATCTACACTTTTTATGAGAAACATGGGAGAGAATTTCCTTTTAGAAAAAATATTACACCATATAATGTCCTGGTTTCAGAAATTATGCTTCAACAAACGCAAACTAATAGGGTTTCAGTAAAATTCGGGAACTTTATTAGAAAATTTCCAGATTTTCAAACGCTATCAGAAGCAACACTTGAAGAGGTACTAAAAGAATGGCAAGGATTAGGATATAATAGAAGAGCTATAGCTTTAAAGAAAATAGCAGAAATTGTAATAAAATCCCATAATGGAAACCTACCTAAATCAATTGAAGAATTGAAATCTTTTCCACAAATAGGGCATAATACAGCATCTTCAATTTTAACATTTGCGTTTAATCAACCAACGGTCTTCATTGAGACTAATATAAGGACTGTGTTCATTTACTTTTTTTTCCATAGTAAAATTAATATCAATGATAAAGAGATTACTCCATTGATAGAAAAAACCTTTGATAAAATTAATCCACGAAAATGGTGTTATGCATTAATGGATTATGGCGTTATGCTTAAAAAAAAGTTTCCTAAATTAAACAAAAAGAGCGCTCACTATCGTAAACAATCACCTTTTAAAGGATCTGCTAGACAAATTAGAGGAAAAATCTTAAAAATATTAGTTGAGAAGAAATCTGTTAGTAAATTAGAGTTAAAGAACAATTTTAAACATATAAAAGACGATTTAATTAATAAAATCCTTCAACAACTTGAAAAAGAAGGATTCATTGAATTAATAGGAGTATTTGTTAAAATCAAGAAATAAAAGGATAGTTAGATCTTTTCACTGTTTTTAAAGTATTGGGAGACTTTCAAAGCCAAAATCTCTTGCTTTTTCCAATCACCAAATGCCAATCCTTTTGAAATAAGATTATTTACTTCTTTTTTGGCCATCTGATTCATACGTGAAAGGTGTACTCTCGCAAAGGGTGTTTGGGGTAAGGGGATAAAAAAATGAGCATGTATCCTTGCCCCAATTTTAGCTAAATCCTTCATCATTTCGATTGTAGATAAAACATCATTTTCAGTTTCTTCAGGAAGGCCAAAAATAAAATCTACATTAATTTTAAGTTTTAAGGTTAAGGTTAATTCGACTGCCTTATATACATCTCCAACAGTATGACCCCTATGACACATATCTAAGATTTTTTGACTCCCGGATTGAGCTCCGATCGTAATATTGTCATTATTTGCATATTTGAGAATTAAGTTCAATGTTTCTTGAGTGACATGTTCAGGTCTTACTTCCGACGGAAATGTCCCAAAATAAATTCTTCCCTTTTCTCCAATTATTAATCTTGTCCTAGAAAGTAATTCTTCAACTTTTTGTAATTCCAACTTAAATCCGTCTTTAGATCCAAATGAAAATGCATTAGGAGTAATAAATCTAATGTCTGTAAGATCTCCGTAGTAATTCTTTATTTCTTTCACATATTTACAAATAACATCAACAGTTCTATGTCTTGGGGCAGCTCCAAAAATAAAAGGTATTTGACAAAAGTAACAAACGTATGGACAACCTCTGGTTATTTCAATAGCTCCAAATCTTCTATTTTTTGTAGGAAAGGGAGGATAATTGTTAAGATCAATTGGATTTCGTTTTCCGGTATAAATATATTCATGCGACTCATTTAAATAGGCAATTCCCTTAATATTCCTTAAATCTCCATTTAAATCTATTGTTTTTATTAAATCTAATATAATCTCCTCTCCTTCCCCTACAACACTCACATCAAATCCCATTTTTAATGTCCCTAAAGGGTCTCCTGTGGGATGTGGACCTCCTGCAATAAAAAAGCACTTGTACTTGAATTTTCTCCTAAGAAGCGAGATTAAATCACGGATTTCAAAGAGTTGAGTTGTAAAGAAAGAAATTCCTACAATGATGATTTCATAATTTGGGATGATTCTTTCTAATTCTTGAATCAAATTTCTATTCTCCCGTTCGAAGTAAATATCTAATTCATTTAAGTCTTCACATGTTTCTATAGCCCCAATAATCGCGTTAAAGCTATAAAAATTCTGTTTATGGTAATAGACAAGAAAGGCAATTTTATTTTTAATCCGCAAAATATACCACAAATTTAAGGTGAAATCGAAGATAACCTAATATATAATCTAATATATAACCTAAGATATAATTAAAAATGAACCTTAAATTAAATTTCTAATTTAATCTTCTTTATTTAATATTCTTTCCACTATTTTTATGAAAACCTATAAAAACTTCGTAGATTTTGAATTTGGAACATTCCCTCTAGTAATCTCAGTTCCTCATGGAGGTACACTTGAAAGTGAAAGGATTTCTAAGAGGGACAAGGGAATTCATGGAATTGATAAACGTACAATAGAATTATCACATGAATTTATTTCGGATATAAAAACCGTATCGAAAGAACTAAGGGCAATCGAAATGGTCCCCTCCTATGTCATTTCAAAGGTGAGAAGGAGTAAAATAGATTTAAACAGAGAAGAAAGTAAGGCCTTTGATTCTAATTCACATTTAGGGAAATATATTTATCAATTTTATCATCTGAAATTAAAAGAATTTACTCTAGAAAATTTGAGGTTGTTCAATTACTCATTATTATTAGATATTCATGGATTTGAAAAAAGTAAACGACCTCCTGGTTATAGAGATGTAGAAGTAATTTTAGGGACTAACAATTTAAAAGCCTTTTTTAAAAATCCTATTCCTAAAAAAGAATGGGAAAACAATCTACGTGGTAAGATAATAGTAAGATTTCTTGAATTGGGGATTCCAATCGCCCCAGGGCATCCAAGAAGAAATGAATATGTGTTAACTGGAGGTTTTATAACTCAACAATATGGTGCCTCCAAAATCCCTAATTCTCAAGCGTTACAAATTGAATTTTCAGATATGGTTAGAGTAGTTGATGACGAATTAAGAAGTCTCGTGTTAAACACGTTGGCGAAAATATTTTTAGACGAGATTCTACAATTTAAAAATATATTCTCAATTAGTAGAAGTTATAACTAGCTTTACAATACGATTGATGTAACGAGAAATCTGAATTTTACATACCTTAGCAACTTTCTTATAGTTAAAAGATTCGGCAAGAGTATCTAGATAACAGATGTTATATAAGATTGATACGTTGTCGTCATTTTTCATAAACATTTTATCTAACTCGTATTGAATTTTTGTATTACTAATCTTCATCTTACTTTTAACACGCTTCTTTATCTCCTTAATCGCTTCCCCAAAATTTAGATCTCGTATAGTAGATATAAGAGAATTTAAGACAAGTGAATACAAAACAACATCATTAATATTTTCAGCGTTTGCATTCTTCAAATTCTCGAATTTGAGCTCAAGATCCTGATAAATCTCTTGAATATAGTTTTCGTCCATCCCTTTTATTTTCTTGAAAAGATTAAGGAATTTCAAATATTTACCATCCAAGAATATGTGTAAATTCTCATTGAATATATTCTTAAATTTCCTTACAATTTGCCCCGAATTACTAATTTTTAAAGAAACTTCAGGGGTCCTACCAATAATTATATCTCGTCCAGCTTTATAGAACTGTTGGTTTATTAAGTTATCAGTTGCATTATATAAACTTTCTAACACCAAATTTATAGTAAAACACCTTTTAGTTAAATTTGTCGGGAAATGTTCTAACCAAATAATAAAAATTCAAGGATTTAATTTTTTGCCTACTTAATTGAAATTTTTTATAGAAGTGTAATAAAAAGACATAATATAGAGATGATACTAAACCAAGTCTGATCAACAATTTAATTCAAAAACTATGAAATTTTACGACCAATTTAAAATTGCCTCGAGAAACATCTCAAATCTAAAAAGCATGTGAGAAAAAATAAAATTAAAAAGAAAGAAATAAAAAAAACAAGTTTCATTAAAGAGTGTTGTTAATGATTCACTTATCGTACGCTTAAAGATCTTCGACTAAATCTTCGTAGGCTTCAAGAGCGAGCTCGATGATCTCTTGGAAAGCCATAGCGTCTTGAAGATTTCCTTCGACAGTTATATCACCTGCCATGTAAGCACTGGTAGCATCAACTTCTCCCATCATTATCCCGGCACCAACCTCTAAAGTAGAAGACATCGTGAATGAAGGATTTTCAACATCTCCTTCGCCGAAATCAAGCGTTCCGTCTTTAACAGTCAGCCAATACTTCCTATCAACATCATTAATCACCATCTGTATTGCAATATCCATGTCCTCAAGTTCCTCCTTAAGATCTTCATTCTCCACAGAGACTTGCTTGATAAACTTGAAAACTCTCATCATGTCCGCAGGAGCAGCTGCTGATGCGCCTTTATCCTGAGCAGTTTTTATATCTTTTAATAATGATTCGTCAACCATTTTAATTTTTCAACCTTTTTGTTTAATTTTTCTCTTTTAATTTGAGAATTAAGTATGGAAATATTCTATAAAATAACAATATAAAAAGGTTTTATTAATATAAAAAGGTTTTATTTGTGGTTATTCTTGAATCAATTACTTTAAAATCACTAAGTGTCGAGACGTTAATGATTTAAATTTTAAAAAAAATTTCTAGAAGGGTTTTACTTCCTAATTATAGAGATGGAATTATCTAAAATTTTTGTTTTTTAATTTTTCAAATATAACATCAAACTCTTCTAGTTTAAAGGGTTTTTCAATAACTCCATTGGCACCTAGCTCTTCCTTTTTCTTAATAGCTTCAGTCATGGGAATCGCTGTTAGAAAATAAATTAACACATCGCTAAATGCTTGATTTGATTTAACATATTTGATAATTTCATAACTTAAAAATTAAAAATTTGCAAATAAATAAAGAAATATCCAATAGGGAGGAGGAGGTATGTGGGCAAATAAATAATTAAGTCTTTTCTCTTAAAACTTACAAAAATGAAGATTAAAGTACCGAGTATCATCAATATTGTAATTTGAAGATTTAATATTGATTCATCAAGCATTTTATCCCAGTCTAATTTCCTAAAAAAATTATAATACTAGTAAATTTAAAGATTAAAAAGATTCCAACTTTTATAAGTAAAAATTTACATTTTTGTTAAGAAAAATAATAGTCAATTATTTTTTCACAGATTTGTAAATAAATTTTTAAAAATTTAAAGCACCTATATTTATAAGAATTGTTGCTATCACTGAAAAGAGAGCTGAAGTTAAAAAATTTATTACACGATTTAAATTTAAGCTTACTTTATAAGAGTAATAATAATTTAGAATAGCGCGGCTAGCGGGATTTTCTAAAAAGCTCGAAGAGAACTTTCCTTTGAACCCGCGTCGGTCTCCCCTTACAAGAACCATCTTGTTTCGGACAGGAGTGACAGTCCCGAATGCTTTCCGTAAAAGTAAACAGATATGTTGTACTTATGACCGGGCTACACTATAGCCGCAAAAAAATTATGCTATTTAACTAAAGGAATAATCTAAAATATAAAAATTTTATCTAAGAGGGTTTTAGACAAGTATAGAAACATTTATATTTTTATATGACGATGTAGATTATAAGGTAACATGGGTATATTAGAATATTTTTTAACAATATTTAGTCATTTTTGTATATAATGCTTGATTCAAAACACTTCAATTCAGTTCTCAATAATCTAGAGACATATGATGAAGAATTTGTTGAAGTTTTAGATAAGATCATAAAACTAGGTGTGAGTGTTGCAAGGAATACTGAAGAATTGCGGGAAGAAATAATTGATTACGATGCTGTATACCAAATCTATATTACTGACCTTAATTTTAACTTTTGGCTAAAAATTAACAAGGGCTCTATTATATATAAAAAGGGAATTAACAGAAGCGCATCCTTTCGGGTTAAATATACTAAAGATTTAATAATTAAAATTCTTAAGCGTGAAATGTCTGGAACGGATGCTTTCATGAGAGGCCTGATTAAGGTTGATGGAGATCTCGCTGAAGGGATAAGATTTACTAAACTGTTTAGATTGTTTTTCAAATATTTAGATCAGAGTTTCAAAAAGAAGTAAATTCATAATATAATTCTTATTCTTGTTCTATTATTATCAATTTTTTGTATTTTTGCTTGTAAAATTCTTAGATTTTCTCCAAAAATTTTTTAGAGATACCACATGAAAATAATATAAGTTCCTATTTTTATTATATAAAATCGTTAAAATTTAATTTACTAATTCTATTATATTTATTATAATTTACATTCTCAATTTTTATTGGGCCTGTAATCTAGTCTGGATTTTTATTTTCAATAAGGAGAAAACCAGATAGGGTGCCCGGCTTCGGAATTTTCTTGGAAAGGAGCTATATGCTAGCAGATGGGGAGACTGGGATGTCGCAGGTTCGAATCCTGCCAGGCCCATTAAATTTTAATATATTATTATAGTTTGATTCCCAATTAATGATTAAAAAAGTCATACTATATAAATTATAATTAAGATATTCTGATAATTCTTAAATTATAACCAAAAATTCTATAATTAATTGGACATTGAGAAAATCAGAATAATCTTAAAATTTAAAATTGTGCAATCTATAGTATTTCTTAAAGACTTTTTTTTTTCTGTCGAGAATTATAAATTGGAGAAATAAAAATATGAAATTTAGATTTATAATGCCTGAAGAAGCAGTAAAAAATTTACTGAAATTCATATCCTTACCAAAAGAAAAAAAAGACAAATATATATTTTTAATTAATTCCATTTTACCTGTATTTACGAAAGAAATAATTAAGGATTTACCAGATCTCTCAAAAGAGGAAAAGAAGAATTTTTTAGAATACTTACATATGTTTATTTCATTATACATTAATTTTTATAATTCTGGACTGATCATTGATGATTTTATTGATGATGTTATAATAAGATCAATAAGAAAGGAAGATAAGGATTTTCAAATATCTGATGATTTAAAGAATTATGTAGAAAGAATTTTAAAAATGGAAACAACCCTAGGGATTTATGCAAAGAATGTTTTTTTAAGTAAGGAAAATCAAAATATCTATTTTGCAGGTAAAATATTTACTGATATAAGGCATGTATTCTATAATGATGTTTTAAAACTCCCAGATTTTGCTTTCATTCAACATAGAATAAAAATAACATATTTAGAAAACCAAAGCGTTAAAGAAAAGTTTTTTACTTTAGATTTAAAAGATTTAAAAGATTTAAAAAATTTGATTGAAAGAGCAATTTCTAAAGAAAAAATATTGGAGAAATTATCAAAAAAGAATAATATAAAATTATTAAAGGAGGTTGAGTGGTCTGCTTAGAGATTTTAAATTAATTCGTGTAGAGGATATAAAAACTTCACTTAAAATAGATTAGATAGAACCACTTGAATATTTGATAATTGGATA
>CAZRBD010000135.1:3703-10776 GCA_964598265.1 uncultured archaeon | reverse complement strand
ACCTTGACCTCTTCCTTGACCTCTTCCTTGACCTCTACCTTGACCTCTTCCTTGATCTCTTCCTTGAGGCCTTCCTTCTTGACGATAAAGCGGGACAATCTTAGAAGTAAATTCCTCTAAAGTGTAGGGAAACTCATCCTCGCTTGAAATTTTCCCTAATTCTAACATAATTTGTCTTGCCAATAGCCAAAAAGCTAATCCTAAGGCTTTTTTACCTCGGTTGTTTGCTGGAATTGCAAGGTCTATCCCGGAAAGAGTATCATCCGTATCAAATAAAGAAACTACAGGAATCCTGGCTATCTTAGCTTCACGTAAAATAACCTTATCTGCGTGAGGATCTACAATTACTACAACACTTGCATCTTTGATATAGGTTTCAATAATTGGGTTTGTAAGTGAGCCAGGAATAAATCTAGTTGTTATTGCTCGACATCCTAAAACTTTACAAAACTTTTTCACCGGCTCTTTCCCATAACGTCGAACTGAAGTAACTATAACTCTATCGCTTCCTTCTTCAACATATTTGCTTATATATTTAGCAGCAATATTAAGTCGATTATCTGTCTGGGTTAAATCGATAACGTATAGACCATAATTAGTTTGTCTATATATGAACCTTCTTGCATCTCCCGTCAATAATTTTGTGCCAATATGAATACCACAACTTAAGAATAATTGTTTTCTTTCTTCATCTTTATCAATTATCTCATCCTTTAGTTCAATTCCGGCATGAATATCTTCTGTATCAAGTAAATTTAGTTCTTCTTCCAGATCTAAATCTTCTTCAAAATCAATTTCCAGTTCCACTTCGAAATCTTCTATCTCCTTATTATCACTTATTTCTCCCGATTCTTCCGTGTTTTTTTTCTTTCGAGCCAAAGTGGTAGCCTTATTTTTTTTTCTATAGTTAAAATACTTTATTGTTTAATGAATCCAAGAATATTAATAGTGAATGTGGGATAACTTTAATATTTTATTAAGAGGATTTTACTAAATCCCTAAGAACTAAAGTTTTTATAATGCAAAATAATTTTAAATATTAATATAACATCGAACATAAATTAAAATATATTTAATAAACAATTTCTATATTGGTTTGCTCAATGGCTTCTTATAGATTAATATTTGGAATTATTGTTGGTACTATTCTTAGCTTTTTTACAGCATTCTTCTTTAACATGATGAGCATTATTAATAACATAGAAGTATATGCGGGGGATAGCTTAGCCAGAACTATAACATTGTTAACCGGAGCAAATTTTAATTTTGATATGATTTCATTTTTCTTAGGATCTCCGTCCATTATTGGATTTTTTGCTCCTGAAATTTTAGCATGGTTATTTATTGGGTATATTAGTGGTAGCATCGCTAAAGGTTTAAAAAGAGGGATTATAACAGGTATTGTTGTCGTAGTCCTTGTTCTATTAATATGGATTGTCTCAAGTATATTCTCTGGTGTGGATTTAATGACTCTATTTCAAGCTCAGTTAATTGAGACTCTTGGTGGAATTATCAGTGGACTTGCGGGAGCGTTTTTAGGGGGTTTAATTGGGGGTGCGATCAGCGGTCCCTATGAAGAATTCTAATAGATAATCTGAAAACTAAAAGTCCATCTTTTTCATTTGTCATAGAAGGTTTTTTGCTGTTAGTGTATCTTAAAACTAGCGATTAACCTATTTGAATTTGTTAATAACTATAACTTAAAGTTTAACGGACAATTATAAAAAATAATGGTTAAGAAGGAAGAAATTTTACCAGATCGAGAGTTTGCATTAGATCTATTAAGCAGACTCAAAATTCAACTTTCTGTTAGACATCATTCAGAAAAAGTTGCTGAAAAAGCAATAGAAATTGGTAAAAAAATTAAAAAAGTTAAGGTTGATCTGAATTTAATTGAAATAGGAGCTCTTTTACACGATATTGGTAGAACAAAGACTCATGGCTTTAATCATGCACATATCGGTGGTAAGATCCTAAGACAGAGAGGAATGTCAGAAAAACTCGCTAAGATTTGCGAAACACATATTTTGGGGGGTTTAGATAAGGACGATGCCAAAAAAGTAGGATTACCTGAAAAAGATTTTATACCAACAACGATTGAAGAAAAAATCATATGTTTAGCTGATAAATATATAGCTGGCACGAGAAAAGTAACGATTGAGGAAAGAATTGAGCGATGGTTTCAAAAATATGGGAGGACGTCACTTCTTTTAAAATCTAAGCACAGGATTGAAAAGATTCGAAAAGAAATAGAAAATCTTACGTAAAATTAAACAACTCATTTCTAATCCTAGTATAAAAATATCTATTCCTGTTCTATCCGATTTTTTAACTCCACCCCATTTGCATATAACTTCTTAACTTTTACATAAAACATCAAAGTCTTTGTCTAATGAAAGAATAGTATGTTTAACTATCAAACATGCATCCCGTAATACTTTTGGGTCTACTCTATCAGGGGTATCCAGTTTTGTGTGAGTATACTTACCTGCATCTCTAGTAACAAGATCAATTGAATCGTATCCTCTTAGATGAAATGGAACTGAGTCTGTGTGTGCTCCTATAGAGATATGAAAGCCTTTTATTTTAATATTTTCATCATGAGCAGCTTTATCAAGGTATTTACATAGTAAAGGTGCAATTTTTTTCCGTGGGAGGACCCCATATGAGTTTAAATATTCAATTTGATTCTTTTTTTGAGAAGCGCAAGAAATCATTTCTAAGTTAATTTGAAAAATTCGACCTTTTACAAAATTCTCTTCATGATTATTAACAAAAAACCTTGAACCCATCGTACCTAATTCCTCAGCAGAGAATTGACAAAACCATGTGTTGAAATTATTAAGTTTATATTTTTTGAAATATTTACTTAATTCAAACACCACTGACATTCCAGTAGCATTATCTAAGGATCCTGAAGATTTATTATGAGTATTGATTGACATTAAAAATATGTTCGATATTGCTACTATTATCGTAAAAATCCATATCCCCGTTCTTACGAATAATAGACTTATTTTTATGATTGTAAAGGTACGAATAAATAATAAAACAAGAAAGCCTCCAAGGAAAATTCCACCGTACAACCAAATCCTATAAAAAAATATTCTCCAAAACGTCTTGAATGTTTGAGATTTAGAATCCAAATGAGCAGAAATTATTATATTCCCCGCTTTTTCTTCCGGTAATATCTTTGCTGGTATTTTTACATACACGTTCGTAGCAGAAATAGTACTGCCATAATATTCACCCCAAAATCCAGGGTCTTCGGGGTGTTTTAAACCCTTAATAATAAGGAAAACAAATATAGTCATTGCTCCCACGATAAAAATTGTTAAATAAAGGCTAATATACGCAAACAATAGGATAAATAAGGAAAATGTAAGAGTAATAACCATGATGAGTTTCATTAAAGTGGTTGAATAAAAATCCGAAAATTCAAAGGATTCTTTATGTATTTGTGATTCTGTAAATCCGATATTTTTGAAACAATCGATTGTCAGTTCTACAGCCTTTTCTTCCCCTTCAGTTCCAGCTAATCTAGGAAAACTAAAGGTTTTGACATAATTATACAATTTTTCTATGTCAAAGGTAATTTCTCTCTCACTATTTCCTACTTTCAATTTCCTTCAAGATAGTATATTTGAATTCAGGTAAAATAACATAAATTAAAATTCACAGCTGAAAATGCGAGTTAATGCTATTATCTATTTTTCTAACCTTTTCATCACAATCTTTTGAATTTCTTCTTGAACAAATTCAATAATACCATCAGAACTCACAACTTCATACCCTTCCTCTTTAGCACGAGTGAGATAAAGCTCTCTTACTTTGTCTAGAAATTTTATATTTTCGAATTTCTCAACATTCTCATCTCCTTTTCGTGCTAAGGCAACTTTAGGATCAATATCAATTATTATAGTCAAATCAGGGGGTTCTACAAATTTATTAATTTTTTTTATCCATTCAACAGAAATTTTATCAGATTGAGTGGATTGATAGACTATAGATGATTCAATGTATCTATCAGAAATTACAATATATCCTTCTTTTAATTTTTTTTCAATTTCATTGTGAAAATGTATATCCCTATCTGCAGCAAACAATAATGCATCTGTTGTAGGAGGAATTTCCTTATTTTTTAAAAATACCCTTAACAACATCCCTATTTTACTTTTGGACGGCTCTTGCGTCAAATATACTTTGAGACCTTCATTTTCTAAGAACCCCTTCAGGAGTTGACCATGTGTTGTACTTCCAGCTCCATCTACACCATCTAAAACAATAAAGTATGGTTTCTGTGTCAATTTTGAACCTATTTATTTTATTCTCAATATAATAATAATCAATAAATACTGAGTAATTTAATAATCAAAAAGGAGGTATCTATTTTAATATTAATTAAGGCATGTTATTAATTTCTTGAAGTTAGGTTATTTTTATTCTCTATCATGAGTTAATTGACAAATTATACGATAAATTAAAATGAATGAATAAACTTATAAAATTTTAGAGCTATGCTAAAAAATTATAAATTCGCATATGCATATTGTGATAATTGTGAAAAAGAGGTTAAGCCAAAAAGAAAACCTATAGATGGCATGTATATAAATGTTTGGATACTCCTTATAATTTCATCCTTGGGATTTGGTATTATTCCATTTCTTATATACCGTTATTTGTATTTAAAAAAAAACCTTTGTTCAATTTGTAATTCTCAAGTTGAGTTTTATGCCTTACTAGACGAAATTCCTGAGCCAAAATCTCAAATTATTCGAATCCTCAAAACAATAGAAGATGAGAAAAAAATTAAGGAAGAAGATTCAATATTTTGCCCATTTTGTCAAAAAGGCATAAATACCCATTTAGAAGTTTGTCCAAATTGTGGTTCTTCTCTTAAAAAATAAAATTAAATAAGAATGTGAATATTCATTATCTTAGAATATTTAATTTTTGGCATGTGATTTTTACGACTACAAAAAATTCTGTAGGATTCTGCAAACGCTGCAACCAACAAGTCTTATTAATGCGTAAAGAGGTTGATAAGTGTCTTGCTATTATATTATTAATTTTTACAGCAGGAATTGGATTGTTGATTTATCTCGCAATTTACTATAGTAAGCCCGAAGACAGGTGCATACATTGTGGAACACGAATTGCACGTTATCCCGTTCAGAGTCCCTACTACCCGGAATCTCAAACTCAATATCAAATTTCACAAAATTCTACTCCAATCAGAGAATCAGAGAGATCTATAGTACCAGAAGTGCATTATTGCCCTCTTTGTGGCGAGAAAATAGAATTCGGAATAAGATTTTGCCCAGATTGTGGCGGAAAAATTTAAAAGGCTCAACTTAAAAGTCGACTTCACTACATTTTATTTTTCTTTGTATATATCAATTAAAAATTGGACTAAAGATCATTTTAGTATGATTTTGGATATGAAATATTTAGAAACAAAAATAAATAAAAATTAAAAAATTGAAGGTAAAATAAAAAATGACGATGTATTGTCCAAATTGTAAGACAAACGTTTTGACTGTGCGAGAGGACTTTAGAGTTGGTCTCGCAATTATTCTAGCAATATTTACGGGTGGTATTGGTTTATTAATTTATTTAGCTATATATTTGGATAAAGAACAAAATCGGTGCATTCATTGTAAGACTGCATGTCAAATTCAACAGGAAATGGTTCTGACAAATTCAAATTATCAGGTACTTAATCAATCTCATCAAAGTCAATTAGTAGTTACGACTATTGAGAAAGAATCTGCTGAAGATGGTGCGAAATTTTGTTATAATTGTGGTGTGCAACTTACTGGAAGAGATGGTGCGAAATTTTGTCCTTATTGTGGTAGTAATATCGAGTAGTTTTTTTATTTTTTTATTCTTTTTCTTCTTTTAATATTTTCATAAATTTATAAAAATATTTATAAGAATTCTTAAAATGGTTATCTTCTTTAGAGTATTCTAATCCATCAGTAAAAAGTTTATTAAAACCTTTAATATCTTTATTTTTTATTAAAGTTTTATATTCTTTTATCAATTCTCCAAATAAATCCAATATTTTATGAAATTCAGAATTCTCGATTTGAATCTCTCCAAACATTTCCATTTCTCTTTGTATAATACTCTCAGCAAAAACTTTTTGCAGTAGAAAAGTTGTTCCCGTAAAATTTGTTAACTCGTTTAAAGGTATATTAGTTCTTTTAAGTAAGTTCAAGAAAACGATATTAATCATGTGTGGGACACCTAACGTTAACGCTATCCTTAAATCATGAGTTTCGGGGGTAGTTTCAGTTATAATTAAGCCATCAGATTTAAATAATTGTAACAATTTACTAACAATTTTGTTGTAATGTTCCGTTCCACCAATTTTTAATACAAGAAGTGTATAATTTTTCAGATTTTTAATACCAGGGCCAAACATAGGATGAAGGGATAATGTATTTATTGGATGGGCATCCTTAATTTCATTCAATGCTGAACACACGTTTTGTTTTAAAGAAGAAATATCAAAAATTAGAGCGTTTTTCTTCATTAATGGTGCAACTTTCCTAATCATCTTTGTTGTTGAGTGTATAGGAATTGATACTAACACAATATCAGCATTCGTGATGCATTTTGTAAGATTTAACTCGTGGTTTACTGCTAATTCATGAGATACAGATTTTAATCTCTCTTCATTCCTCGCATGTAATGTCACCTGAAATCCATGTTGCTTGAAAAATCTTCCAAAAACTTTTCCCATACCTCCTGAACCACCAATTATGGTGACATTTTTACCTAGCATTAGTTCTTCCCAAAAATTTCTATAATTTTAGTTTTAATACCATTAATATTTTTAAAGACTATCGAATGGAGTATTTATAGATGGTATAAAACACCGGTTAGGAGATTTTATGGTGTAAAAGGAAATGAATTAATTTACATGATTACAAGACGATGTAACGACAGATGTTCAAAATGTGGAATTTGGAAAACACCAGAACTTGATAGCGAACATATCCATATATCGGATTTTATCAATTGCTTGAAATCGTTACATAATAATTTATATAAGGTTATACTTA
>CAZRBD010000135.1:0-3693 GCA_964598265.1 uncultured archaeon | reverse complement strand
AGCTAAGGCACCTTGATTAATTAACATGTCTAACCCTCCAAGAGATTTACAACCAATACTTGTAGCATCCTTTAAAAGTTGAGTTTCTAATGGATTATAAACTAAGTCAAATATGAATAAATCGTTATGTAAAACGTCTTTTGAAATAGGGGATTGACCCATATTTGGATATATTCCTATAGGAGTAGTATTTATTAAGAGATCTATGTTTTCAAGCTCTTTTTTTAAAGTTGGGGCAAATATATTAATAACCTTGATTTTTATATCTTTTTTTTTCATTAATTCTATAGCAAGAATCGTAGCTCGTTTTAATGTTCGATTTGCTATAACAAGATTATCAATCACATCCACCAATGCAAAACAGATCGCTTTTGCAGCACCTCCTGCCCCTAATACTAATACATTTTGGTTTTCAATTTGGCAACCTGCGTCCAATAGAGCTTGTTTACCTCCAATTGCATCAGTATTCCTTCCTATCAAATATCCATTTTCATTTTTAACGGTATTTACTGCCCCTATATCCTGAGCGAGAGAATCAACATTATCTATCAACTTAATAATTTTTTCTTTATGTGGAAGTGTAACGTTGAAGCCTTCAATATTTAAAGCTTTTAATCCCTTGGTTGCTTGTTTTAATTGATTCGGGTCAACGTTTAAAGCTATATATTTAGAATCAAGTCCCAGATTTTTAAACCAATAATTATGAATTAAAGGGCTAAAACTGTGAGAAATAGGATGACCAATTACACAGAAAATTTTAGTTTTTGCTGAAATAGGAATTGTATTATCCACTTTTTTGAATCTATTATATTAAAACTATTAATATCATTAAGGATAAAATTAATTTATAATTATTTCGCAAAAATTGATTCGCGAATATAGAGGTGACAAAAATGAAAAAAATTTCACTAAGTGATAAAATTTCAACATTCCCTATGCCTGCAGCAGTAATATCAGTAGGAATAGGTGAGGAATCAAATTTAATAACACTAGCTTTCGTAGCTAAGGTATGCATAAGACCACCTATTGTGGTGATTTCCATGCAACCTGTGCGTCATTCGTACAAATTAATTGAGAATCATGGAGAATTTGTCATTAATTATCCTTCCAAGAGTCAATTAAAAGAAATGGATTATTGCGGTACGAGGTCGGGGAGAGATGTAAATAAATGGGAGGCGTTAGGCCTAACTAAGGAAGCGGGAGAAATTGTAAAAGTCCCTATGATAAAAGAATTTCCATGGAATATGGAATGTATTGTGGAAAATAAAATAAAATTAGGGTCCCATATATGTTATTTTGGAAAAGTGATGGCAGTGCACTCTGATCCTCAATATGTTAAGAACAATAGGATCGATCCTGATAAGTTAGATTGTTTTGCTTATATTTCTGGAAACTACCTTGAGATCAAAAGGGGAGCTTTAGCTAAACATGGATTTTCCATAAAATAATTCACAAAACTCCTCTATATAAGGAGAATCTCAAATAAGACAAAATGACTAAAAATTCCATTGCACTCATTGGTTTTATGGCAACTGGGAAAACAATTATAGGTAAAGCATTAACTAAATATCTTGGAGTTTCTTACAAATTTCTAGAAACTGATGAAATCATAGTACAAAAAGCAGGAAAATCAATTCCAATAATATTTGAGGAAGATGGTGAAGAAAAGTTTAGAGAATATGAGTCTTCTGCTTGTGAGAAAGCTTCGAAATTAAATAAAGTAATATTATCATGTGGTGGTGGAGTTGTGTTAAATAAAGCTAATATCAACAATATAAAACAAAATTGCCATATTGTTTTATTAAAAGCAACAACAGATGAAATTTATAAAAGGATATTGAAAGATGGAAAAGAGACTAGACCTTTAATAAATAAAGAAGATCCTGAAAAAGAAATAGAAAAGATTCTTGCTCTCCGAAGTCAGAATTATGAAGATGCCGCAGAAATAGTAATTAACACTACAGGAAAAAAAATTAAAGATATAATCAATGAGATTGTTAAAAAAACCCTTGTAAAAACCTAAATTTAAATTTATTCACCCTTATAACAATATAAAAATAATCATATAAGAAGCCAAATTATCATGTCAGAGTATAAACGAATAAAATGCCCACAATGCGGTAATGAAAACCCCCGCATGCTTCATGAGGAACCTGATAAAACATCAGTGCTTTACTATTCAATGCAAGGAACTCCTGTATATTCGAAAAAAATGAAATGCGGAAGTTGCGCTCACGAGTGGAAAAAGTCTTAATTTAAATCAAATTCTAAAATTCATTAATTTTAAAATTTCTCTTATTTCTGAGATATTTTTCTGACCTGGTGCTGTTTTTTCTTCAAAAGAAGCGTAGGTAAAAAAAGAACCACTATATACACAAAAAATTCTTGAAAATAAGCCCATATCTCCCATACAAAAGGAGATGAGTTTGAATTTTTTACTAGCGTGTATTTTACATAATTTTAAAGGAATCAAATTATCTTCAAAAGAATGTGCTGTGAATACTAGTTTAAAAATACAATTCTCAACTAACTTTGAATCGATCGCCATCATGTTAATCAGTTCTTTGTAGAAATTGTCCAGAAGATTACTAGCTTTTGTATACGTAGGAGTCTTTTCAAAATCATGAAATGAAAAAATAAGAGTTACTTTATTCCGTAAAGCTGATTCCATTATTTTATTTAAGATTTCTTTTTCTGTATTAATTTCAATATCTACAAACTTTGGTTTTGCTTCAAGAAACATCTTATAGATTTGAAAGCGTTCATCCTCAAGTATTTCAATTTGTCCACCTTCAACTGAATTTCTAAAGGTTAATATCACAGGCACCTTATATTGAATCTCATTTAATAAACTTCTAGTAAAATCCTTAGTGAGAAACTGAACTTTACTAAGATAATCAAATCTTAATTCGACTAAGTTAGGACTTGTATCTAAAACTTTCTTAATTAAAAGTGCATTTTCACTTACATTTATGGATTTGATTGGAATAGGCACACATATTTTATATTTCATGACTAAAACTTAGATGATTTATAAAATCAAATATTTTTAAACATTTAATATATCCTTTATTTCATTATTTGTAAATTTCAGGGTATCTGAAGCATCAACTTTTTTAAGTTTGTCTTTTCTTTCATAAAATTTAATAATTGGCTCAGCATTTCTTTCATAAGCATCCAATCTCGTTTTTAAAGTTTCTTCGTTATCGTCACTTCTTTGTTCGAATTTGATTTCAGCTCCACATTTATCGCAAATACCCTCAACCTTCGGAGGAAGAGTATATTTATTAAAGATTTCTCCACAATTTTTACATGAATATCTTCCTAAAATTCTTTTAATTATTAATTCTCTGGAAACTTCAAGTAATATTAGCAAATCTATGGTAACAATTTCTGCTAATGCCTCGGTTTGTTGTAAAGTTCGAGGAAACCCATCAAGAATAAACCCAAATTTTAGAACATCATCTTTACTTAGTCTATCACGAACCATTTCAATTACAACATCATCAGGGACCAATTCTCCTTTGTCCATATAACTTTTAGCTTTTAATCCTAAAGGTGTTTCTCCTTTTAAATTTTCCCGGAAAATATCGCCAGTACTTATATGAACAATATCAGGTATTACTTTTTTTATCTGCCCGGAAAATGTACCTTTTCTAGATGAATTGAGAAAATCAAATCATATTCCAGATC
>CAZRBD010000134.1:9574-10928 GCA_964598265.1 uncultured archaeon | reverse complement strand
GTAACCTTGGTTTCCAGAATCGCACGTCAAATTGGACGCGTTCTAAGATTAAATACGGATCTAATTGAAGCTATCGCACTTGGACACGATATAGGGCATCCTCCGTTCGGGCATCTCGGAGAAAATATATTAAGCGTAATTAGTAAGAAATATAATTTGGGTACATTTAGTCATAATGCTCAAGGAATTCGATGGCTCTCTCATTTAGAAAAAAAATCACCCGAAGATCCTGCTAAAGGGCTTAATTTGACCTTGCAAGTTCTTGATGGGATTCTCTGCCATGATGGAGAAGTAAATGAACAGAAATTAAAACCAATTAAGAGAAATGGGAAAACATGGGAAGATCATTTTATAGAATACGAGGATAGTTTCAATGAAAATATCATTAAAAGAATACCTATGAGTCTAGAAGCAGTTATCACAAAATTCAGCGACACAATATCTTACATTGGAAGAGATATTGAAGATGCAATTTTACTAAAACTCATAAATCGAGAAGAAATCCCTGAAAGTTGCACTAAAGTCCTTGGAGAGACGAATCCCAAAATTATTAACACTCTTATAAATGATTTACTTAATTTTAGTCTAAATAATGATGTTATTGGTTATAGTAATGAAATATTCATCGCATTAAAAGAATTAAAAGCGTTTAATTATAAAAATATATATCTTAGAAGAGATAAAGAATTCTTGGATACCTTAAAAAGAAGATTTCAATTAATATTTGAAACCAGTCTAAGAGATTTGAAAGAAGAAAACTATAAATCTCCAATTTTCAGAGATCATATCGAATATATTGATGATTCAAATTATAATACTTACTATAAACCTCTTAAAGAGGGTAATCAATTACCTTTAATCGCCAGAGACTATATCGCAGGAATGTCAGATAAATATTTTAACGATACTTATAGGAAAATTCAGAGTTTTATTAAATAATAAGTACCAGAATTATATCCGTAAAATCTTATGAATATTTAACCCTTCAAGATGATAATTATATATTACATCTATATCACATTGTAATTTAATAAATGATAGGTGGATTACACATACAGAGGAATTATAGATAAAAGAAGTCTCAGTTTAGGGGTTTTTTTCAGTTTCCCGAAGCCTTGCTTTACGCAATGATTTCACGGGGTTTTTTTAAAAACAAGTTTTAATAAACTGAACGCTTTTTAATTCTCATCGACTGTGTAATCCAAGATATGATATAGATTATCTCAATAAAAATCTATCTTTATTTTCCTTATTAACAAATTAACGATTTTTTAATATAACGTGTAGTAAAGCCTAGGTTTTTTAGTTCTAGGTAAAGTTTTTTAGAAAAATTAGATAATAATCAATTATTCTA
>CAZRBD010000134.1:0-9474 GCA_964598265.1 uncultured archaeon | reverse complement strand
CTATTACTAATTTTTTATGAGGATGGTTTTAGCTTTCATAAAAAACGATAAGTTGATAGAATAGAAAATTACGTATTCTAGGTTGTTTAGTTAAGCAACCAATCTAATTTTAATTTCTTTAAGGTCTCTTCGGTTGGGTTTCCAGTTTTCTCGTCCCATCCTGCCATTTTATAATACATATCTTGAGCTTTATAGAATTGGTCTTTATCAATACCAATCCCTTTTCCAGGACCCTTAGGAACAGGATTAAATACCCGTTCTGGGAGTTTATCATCATCCTTCGTAAAACCTTCCCGTGCATTAAAATGCCTCATCATATTAATCCTACGTTCTCCAACTTCAAGAAGTTCTTTTATACTTGTATTCCACCCAATTCCGTATTTACACAAATCTAGCAAGTTATCAGGTCCATAAAGCTGCCAAGAAATGCCCCATACAAATTGGCAAAGTCCTAAGGTATCAGTCATTGAATAAAAACACTGTCCATCAAAAATAAATCTCACTTTATTTTCATCTAATATTGTTGAATCGGTATAATGATTATAATCTCCCATCATATCTATCCTACGTTTAAATGGTTTACTGGCGATGGCAATCATGGTATCATGTTCACAAGTTTCATGATCTGCGCCATAGGGATTTACAGAATAGACAATACCTAAACCAGGTTTAATTTGAGGCATATGAGCAGGAAATTCTTGCCCTTTAACACCCATAAATAGAGGGATTGCTTTTTCCCCGAGTTGATCAGCACATATTTTACTTCCTTCTGCGAGAAAATCACCAAATCCTTCTCTTTTTGCTATTTTCTCCGTCAAAATCGGAAGGACATCATGATTTCCAAAAGTTAATTCTAACCCATCAGTTGTGTCTTTTGTGAGAATCCCTTTTTCAAAGCATTCCATTGCAAAAGCAATAGTTGCCCCGGTGGAAATCGTATCAAGGCCATACATATTACATAACTGATTACATAAGCAAATAGTCTCTAAATCAGTTACTCCACAATAAGAGCCAAAAGTGGCTAAAGTTTCATATTCTGGACCTCCATATTCAGGATAAACCTTACCAGGAATATCAATTACTCTTTTACATCTCACAGCACAAGCATAACAGGTTTCTCTTCCTTTTAGGATGCCAGTTTCAACCATATTTCTTCCGTCAATTTTAGATGCATCTTCCATACACCCTTCTGAATAATTTCTAGTTGGGAGAAAACCACTTCTATTTTGGGTATATAAGAAAGTTGTAGTTCCACCAGCGCCAAACCCGTCTGAAAATGCTTTAATTCTATCTTTCATTTCAGAAGATTTAGTTAAAGAATTAAATCTTTCTTTATCATAAGGGCTTATGGTTCTTTGTCTTTGAACTACGACAGCTTTCAAGTTTTTTGACCCCATTACTGCTCCTGTACCATTTCGTCCGTTAGCCCGAGTCATTTTATTTATCACACAAGCATATTTCACAAGGTTTTCTCCCGCAGGTCCTATTTGGGCAATTTCAACGTTTTTCTTCCCAATTTCTTTTCTAATTATTTCCTCAACATCTCCGGTTATTTTACCCCACACATTTTTTGCATCTTTTAATTCAATGTTTTCTCCATCAATGTATAAATATATTGGACTGTCTGCTTTCCCACGAAAGATAATAGCATCGTACCCGTTAGCTTTTAAGAAGGCAGGGAAATCTCCACCAGATTGACTATCTCCACAAGCACCAGTTAATGGGCTTTTTGTTGAAATTGTTAAGCGACTTGTACCACTTATTGGTAATCCTGCAAAAGGAGATACAGCAAAGACGAGCATATTATCGAGGGAAAAGGGATCAATTTTTGGTCTCATTTCTTGCAACATTAAATATACTCCTAATGCGGAACCTCCTGGATATAATTTATATATATCTCCTGGGAGTGTTTTTTTGGAGATTTTTTTATTTGTGAGGTTTACATCTAAAATCTTTGCTTCTGGAAATGATAATCCTGATTTCTCTTCTGTTATTGTCATTTTTTTTAAAACTCTATCATTTAATTTAATTATTTGAAATTACTAAAGTTTGTTGATTTTAACAATACTATCCATTATTCTATCTTAAATTTATAATAGTATTGCATTTATTATATTGAATTATTAATAAAAATTAAGGTAAATTAGAAATTAATGAGCAATTTCCTATAAATAAAAAATAAGGATTTATATTCTAATTTATAATTAAATACCTGAAGTTTTTTATTTCTTCGATGCTGTTTATCTTCACAACAAGTTTTTGGAAATCTTCAACCTTTCCCTCAAATACGATGAAACTAATGAAATTTTGATTTATAAAATTTTGGTTCTTACTGATTATTTGATCTTTATATTCAGACTCAATTCTATTTAACTTCTTTTGAATATAGTAATCATTAGGAGCAACAATAATCATATTTCCAACGATATTTTTGGTTATTGGGATTAAATCGCTTGAAATGTCACTAAAAGACGATACCTCCATGGATGACATCAGTCGTAATAAGGCATCTCTAATAATCTTTGACTTATTTTCATATTTATTCTTGGAGACTAATTTGTTAATAAATCTCTTAAGATTCTCATTTAAGGAAACTGATATGATCGGCATGGGTTCGGGTTTGGCTCGTAGCTACGATCCGGTGCCGGTCTTGTACACCTTTCGTCTTATTGAAGAGCTACGATCAGATATGAAATTTTTTTTTAATTATTATTATTTTATATTTAACTTCTCTACTAATAAAGATAATCATAAAAATTTATAAATTTTCTTACCACAAATTTTGGTTAAATCTTTATAGCTCTTGCTATCACATTTTTAAAATTCTCGACATCATTGACAAGTTTATCTGCTTGTTCATCATAGATCTTATCATCTTTTCCATATTTGTTCAGTTCCGTGAGCCAGAACTCCATTCTTCCTAAAATTGCTTCTTTCTCACCAATAACTCTTCTTACTCGTATAAATGTATCATGTAGTTTGTTTCTAATGTTTTGGGCTTTCCAGCGCAGCATAGCATAATCTGAGATTTCCGCAAGATTTTGTGTGATCGCCATAATATCGATTGTTTTTTCTCTCTCGTCTGATTTAATTTTCCTGATTAAGTTAATCTCTTCAAATAGCAGTTCAATGATTTTGGCTAAAAAGCCGGTCAATTGGCCAGTATGGCTCGTCCATACCCTCACCTCCAAAGATTGGCTACCTTCAGAAACATAAACTCTTGTTATAACTCTCCCTCCGTGGACTTTCTCTTCACTGCAATACCAACTTTCTGCTTCATAAAGCCCTTTTGCATCTTGACTTTCATGAGAAGTTACGGTACTTACTTCAAAACGTTTTATTGTTCTAATTGCTGCGCGATAAGCAAGTCTTGGGTCTAAATCTGCTATTAAAAATGCACGTGCGTCATTAGGTAAATCTTGAATAGCAATTTGTACATCTTCAATTGTCGAAAGACATGAAACTACTAAAGGACATATAATCTGTACTTCTTTTTTTCTAATATGCACGGTCTTTTTCAATCCATCTGCAGTTTTATAAATAACGGTTCCACTTATGTTTGATATTCCACACTCTTTTGGTTCCAAATAAAAATCGACGCCCCTAGAATTTTTAGCTTCAATAAAAGGTACGGTAATCAACAGACTCTTTACTTTATAACTATTGGGAACATCTAAAATAATTTTCACTGAATTTATTGCCATCTTACTCTTATTGCGCACTGCAACCTTGAAGTGCAATTGTCCACCAACAAAGTCGTAATCCCGTACTACTTCAATCTTACCTCCATTGGAGGGTTGTTTTACAGGTTTTATTATGTCTGGTCTTGAGCTAACCGAGTAGGCAACAAATAATCTTTTCTGCATGTCAATATATCCGTCAATATCTCCACGCGAGATAATTTGCGCTAGATTTTCTTCTATACTTGATTCAGTTACACCTAATCTATTCGAAAGCTCTCTTAATGGCATTGTTCTATATGCTTTAGCAAATTCCTGGATTCTTTTTTCTAGATGTCTATTAGTCATGAACTCTCTTCTCTGAGTAAATAATCCTTTAATTGAACCTGTTTTGATTAGTTCATGTAGACTTTTTCTGGCTAATTCAATAGCAATTTTTAGTTTCGTTGCAAGTTTAGAAAGTTCGAATAATCCTGTATCTTTAGAATATTTTTTTATTTCTTTATAAATCTGACCAGTAGTAATTATTTCGTTGCCTCGATCCGCAAAAAACCCATTTACTGCTTTTGCTCTCATTAAATTAACGCAAAAAGATTTAGTTAATTCTTTCGGAATATTGAAATTATTTGCGAGATCCTTTATAGATATTCTACCTTTAATCTTGATTTCTTTAATCAAATTATCCATTATATACTTCTGAGTAAAGTATATCTTTTTATCTAATGAGAAAGAGCCTTTTATTTGAAATTGGTTTATTAGTTTATAGATCACTTTAATAGCTACATCAGAGCTCATATCAAGCATTATGCCGAGGTCATCCACTTTAATTATGCCTTTATCATGAAACTTATTAAGTATTTGTTCTCTAATTTCATTAGAAATATAGTAAAATAACTGGTTTTTCTGGTCAATAATTCCGTAGATTCTTTCTTCCTCAATGTATCGTTTTATAAATTTTATCATATGTTGCGCAGAGATATTGAAAGAATTCATAATGGTTGAAAAGTTAGTTAAAGATGCCCTTTTTAATAAATCCATGAAACAATTAGGACAAACTTCCTTTCCTACTATGTTCTTTAATTTTTTATTACACAGAGTTAATCTATTTCCTCTGACAAGTTTATATCTTACAGCTTCTCTTGCGAGCTTTTCCCTTGTGGGAAAAAATAATCCTGGAGTTTTCAGATAAGAATTCCATGTTTCAGGACATTTTGGGTTAGTACATTCTAGATAATATTGTCCTGAAGATAATCTTTCTAACCTTAGAATGTGGTTACATACGGGGCATGAACTATTTTCTACAACTGTGCATTTGTAATTTCGTTCAGCAGCTTTTACTTTTGAATAAATTAAATTATGCTTTCGACATTGGTGTATCTCAGTTGTAGCGATGTGATTAATACAAAAACTAGATTTACATTTCTCACAAGTGTAATCGATATTTTGACTTTCACAGAATAAACAATTCATTATAATAAATCCTGTTATAAATTTTGAACTCTATATAATATAATAAAATTATAGTCTTAAAATATTTATAGAGTCCAATTTTGTATAATTCTAATACCATATTTTAAAGATTTTTAAACTTACTAAAATCTTTTATCAATAATAACCTACATAAACTATTATCTAAAAGCGGGGAAAACAGGGATTCTTAGTATAGAAAAAATCAAAACTACACCATTGAAAATGAGTATAATTATAATCATAAATATAAATATCCATTTCTTTTTAGTATCTCTAGATTTAATGATTTGAGCCGTCCCCTGTTTAGCTAATGCTAAAGGAAACAAACCTACGAAGGTACCTAACGAAAAGTAAAACACTGTAAAAATTCCATCAACAAAGCCTAAACCTCCACTTAAAGAATATTGTAAACACCATGAATACACAATTACTTCAAAAATACAAGGTGCAAATCCAGCTAAAACACCAAATAAATATGGTGTTCTTTTCTTTTCCCAGTTTAACTGAGAAATTTCATCTTTATGCTTAGAGTGGGGGAAATAACCCCTCCTTATGATATAGAACAATAAAATTATCCCTCCACCCATGGAACCAATCGATCCAAAAAAATTTATAATATGTTGATCAGGGATAATTCCCGGGAGTAAAATTTGTGGTATAAAACTAATCAGAATTGTACCTACTGCAATTATCATGTTAGAAAAGATCAGACCAAATCCATAAAGAATTAAAATAAATAAACTTCTAGTTGGTGTTTTAGAAATTCCAAAAGACCAAAAAAAGAAAATTGCCTTATCTTCACATGGAATGGCAGTATGAAGTATCCCTAATAGAAATGCAGGAGCGAATACTACCAATAGTGGTGGTAAATAAAACGCTTGTAACATTTTTAAATTGTGAGTTTAATTTTGAATGATTATTTTTTTTGATTTTGTTCTTCTGTTTATATATCTTAATCATCATATTTAGTATTTCTTAATTATTAAAAAAGAGAGTTTCCTTTAATAAAACTAGCTTACAATTATATTTACAGAGTTATTATAAACCTACTTTTTTCTTGAGTTATTATTTAGAGAGAACTTAGAAATGCCTAAAAATATTAAAATGAGGAAGATAGTACTAGCGAAATTAAAGGGAAAATAGCTCTCAACTGCAAAATATAGCCCCATGAACGCTAGATCAAGAAAACTAAAAAAGAAAAAACTAGGTTTGATGAATTTTCTAGTTATATCCGATTTCCGGGATAAATTAAATAAAATTATTATTAATAATGGGGTCAAAATCAGCAAATGGTGGTCCCAAGAATCGTAATAACTGAGGAACATAATTAAGATCCCAAAGCTATAACCATATATAATAGTGTGTTCAGTAATCTTTCTTGTTATGAGTGATAGGAATCCTACAAGAGCAATTATTATTAGAATAATTAAAAACAAGTAGAATTGAATCGATAAAACTTGTTCTTCAGCAACTCCTACAAAATATAAGAAGTTAATAATCAATTTAGTTATACTAAATGAATGGTTCATTTGTGAAGGTTCAGAACTTGTAAAATTTGTAGCTAAAAATCCCTTTAATAATCGAGGAAATATTACAAACATAATAATATTAAGGGAAAGAGGTAATATTATTCCAATTAATCGTATAAGACTTTTAAAAACATTAAATTTTACTTTTCTATTTTTCAAATCAATTTGTAGCACAAGTAAGAAAGGAATCATGAAAATTGTTATAGGTTTTATAACAATGCTTAAGCCAAGAATTATACTAGCACCGAATTGCCATTTTATTTCAGGATATTTCAAATAAATAAGTAGCGATAATAGCATCAACAGAGTTATATATAAATTAATTTGTCCTAAAATATAATTAAATACCTGTGGAAGACTAATCATATATAAGGAAATATAAAGAATAACCCTTTTATCATCTCTCTCATGATCCTTTTGCCTTACCAAATTAATAATCCTAAAAAGAAATATACAAATTAGAATATTTAATATCAAGTTTATTAAGTTAAAAACAATGAAACCGAAATCAAACCCCATCAGATAGAAGGGAACAAAATATAATGCAGAAATTGGCAAGTATCTAAATGGCCATTTGTAGGGTTCAGTATAAAGATCATTAATGTCTCTAAGTACTACTTCTCCTACTTCATAATAAACAAGGAAATCATTTTGGTTTCTGAATACGGTAAGCGTTAATATTATTGATAATATTAGGTAGAATATGTTAAATAGTATGGCGAAGCGAAATATCTTTTGTTGCCATAACTCCCTAAAACTAAATTTTAATGTATTAGTTAATTTATTTAATTCCATCTTCTATTTCCCAATACAAAATTTTACGATTATTTCTTTCTTTTTTTATAAATATAGAAAATAACTGTAAGAGAAAATATTAATATTAATGTTATTAATGTTGGTAACACATAGAAAGGTAGATATTCTAATGAAATATCGATAATCACGACATTCCCTTTGGTATAAAGTTTGTATGAGTCTAAAATCCCTTGATCATTGTAAATAGCTATAATGTGAATATTCTTGGCAGGCAAATTTGGTCCTATATCTCCTTTAACGATCTCTACATTTAAAGTTGGTATCACTCTATTATCAACATCATACCAATTATTTAAGTCTAATTCTCCTAAAAATTCTCCAACTGGAGCAGGAAACCAAAAAGGTACTAGAGATGTGGTACTGGAGAAGTTAAGTTCCTGGGAATAATCACCTGGATTAGAAAAGTAAATTGTTTGAAAATTATCATCTTTAATCCCCCAATTTTTCTCAAATGTCCATTGCCAAAGACTAATATTAACGCTTATAAATGTCTCATTAATTTTTACTTTGTTTATCTCCCATTTCATTCTCTTCCCTTTACTTAGGTTCTTAAAAATTCCAGAATCATCCCACGTGCTTCCAAATAATGCATTCATTTCGAATTTATTACTCACGTTACATTTCCAAATTAAATTTTGATTTTGAGCTATTCCTACGTTATAACCATATACATTTTCAATTATAATCGAATTGATTGTTAATAGAATAAAAAATAAAAGGGAACAAAGGGAGAAATTCTTAATTTTCAATTTTTAAACCTCTATGCTTTTCCTCCTTTTCAATAAACAATATTTACATATTGCATAAAAAGTTAATAAAAGAAAAAATGTCGCTTCAAAATTATAAGGAAATAAAGGATAAATGAGATACCATATTCCAACAAAAGCGAGGTCGAAAAAATTAAAGAAATACAAACTAAATTTAATTGAATTTGTAATTTCTGAAGATTTAGATAAATTAAATATAATAATAATTAAGATTGGTGTTAAATTGAGTAAATGATGATCCCATGAATCAAAATATGTGAGCAACATTATCAATATCCCAAAGGCGTACCCAAAAACAATATAATTATTTTCAAACCTTCGAAAGATAAAAATTATAAACCCCAATCCTCCGATTATGCCAACCACACTAATTAATACAGTAAATTGATTAAAGGGAATATTATAAAAATAAAAGAAGTTTGTGATGAGTTTTGTAATACTAAATGAAAAATTAAGAGCAACAGGATTGTTTCCTATAAAATTTGTGTCAAGAAATCCTTTCCATAGATTAACATATATGAAAAAGAGAATAAAATTCAATAGAACTGGAATCAAAGCTCCCAGAATTCTTACTATGCTTTTAATAAAATCGAGATTTAGCCTTCTCCTTTCACGATCAAAACTAATTAATATTAAAAATGGGATTAAAAATAAAGCAGTAGGTTTTATAATAATGCTTAAACCAATGATTAAACTTCCTACTAGTTGCCATTTTAATTCTTGATACTTAAGAAAAATATAGAGAGATAATAGGATAAAAAATGTTACATACAGATTTATCTGCCCATAAATATAGTTTAATATATGAGGCAGACCCATCAGATATATACATATATAATACACAATCTTTTTGTCATTTTCTTCATGGTCCTCATTTCTAATTAACAGAATAATTTTATAAAGTAGAATGGAAATGAAAATATTTAAGATTACATTAAAAGCATTAAAAATTACAAAAGATAATTCAAAACTAAGAAAGGAAAATGGAATAAAGAACAAAGCTGATAAAGGAAAATATCTAAAATCCCACAAGTATAATTCTGGATTATATAAATTTTCAATATCATTGAGAAATATATCACCTACTTTATAAAAAATTATGAAATCGTTTTTTTCTTGATAGAATAGGAAAAATAAGATGATTGATAAGAAAAAATAGAACAAATGAATTATTACGGCATACCGGAATAGTTTTTGCTCCCAAAGTTCTTT
>CAZRBD010000133.1:5641-10988 GCA_964598265.1 uncultured archaeon | reverse complement strand
GCTTTTTTATAATTTTAAAAGCTTCTTGAAACTGATTTTCGTTGATTTTTTCTTTTGCTTGCTCTTCAATAACAATAATATCACTTTTAATCTTTTCTTCTATTTGTTTAATTTCGCTTAAATTGGTATTAAAAAATTGAAAACCATCAGTATAATAATTAAATTCACCATCAAAAGCAACTTTTATGTTAATCCATTTATCAATAATTTTTTTATGTTTTTTAACGATTTTTTTATCTTGAGTGGTAATCTGTTGTGAAATTTTATATATTACACTGTCATATCTATTAACGTTATGAGATATCGTATATAGATCTTGGATTATTTTATTAAATTTTTCAATATCATATCCCTTTTCAAAGTATTCTCTGAAGATTTTTCTAAATATGTCTAACTTCTTCTCTAAATCCTCGTCAATTATAATAATTCTTTCATTTAAATTTTCTAACAAATACTTTAAATTTATTAATTCTTGCTTCTCTTGAATCTTTCCCCTTAAATATACATCTACTTCACTCAATCTCTTCTGTAAAACAGAATAGATCTTTTTCCATTGAGAGATTTCTGAGCCTAATATTGCTTGAATATTTAAATAATATAATTCTTCATTAAATGAGTTTTCAATATTCTCATTTAAGAAATCCGCTTCCATTAGAGAATCTCTTAAGATAAATTTTAACCTATTCTTCGCATAATCAATTTCATTTATTAAAAGATAACTATCTATTTCTTCTCGTATCTGAGTAGCAGTATTTTTTAACTTTAATGTCATGTTATAAATATCATTCTTTATGTCATCCAATTTTTCTTTTTCTTCATATAGTATCTCAGAGTTAATTTCTGTATCAGAGACGATGATTTCTTTTAGAAGATTATCTACGTAGAAATAATACTTTGCTTTTGTTAAAAATCCTTTTTTAGCCCTAATACTACCTTTAAAGAAATTTCTCCCCACCATATCTCTTATTATTGGAAAGACTTCTTCTTTTAATTTAAGTGGCTCTTGATTTGTTGCTCTATATTTCTTTAAAATATCCGTTAGGGAAACAACGCTTTTTTGATTGATTTGGCTATAAAAATTTTGAAAGAAATTTCATTTTCCTAAACTCAAATTTCGAAGATAATTATTAAATTCAATTTCTATACTCAATACTTTTAGATTAAAATTGTAGTTGAGATTAATGTATAAAATTACTTCTTCAATATTATTTGAAAGACCAAAAGTAGTTTTTATTTGATTAATGTCAATATAATTTTCCTTTTCTATCTGCTTGAATAGTACATTTTCAATTTCACTAATGAATTTTTTCCATATAAATGAAAAAATAATTACTAATTTTGAAATTTCATTTAATCGTAATGAGTTCCAATTACTTTTATCATTTAATATGTCATTAAATTTATGATTTATAAATCTATAAATCCCTGCAGGATTATAATTTAATAACCAGGAATAAAGTTCAAGAATATAAACAACCCAAAAAGTAGTATCAATATTATCATCATGATCAAAATTAAAACCACCACTTTCTGTTTGCAATTGGTGAAAATATTGAATTTCTTTATCTTTAACTTCCAAGTCCAAATCAAGAAATTTCAAGCAGAGATATCTAAAAACTAATGAAGGACCTCTTTTTCTATCTCCGATAACTGAACGGAATTGTTTTTTGTTGGTTCTAATTTCTATTCCTAAAAGTGTAAATATCTCAATAACATAATAGAGTGTTCGTGCCGGGGAGATTTTTTTACATATATCACAATCCTTATCAAGACAATGCAAAAAAACATTCCCTTTCTTGTGTGAGAGAATAAACTGTCTTATTTCACCTTTAATCAGATTTTGGCCTTCAAATAATAAATATCTTTTTAAAAGTCCTAAATTTTTTAAACTTGAGAGTGCTAGATATGTGGAATAGATATCAGGTATTCGTTGGGAATAGGGAGATAACTTGAAACCAATTTGATTATTTTGACGTAATTCACAGCTTTTAATAAATTGTAATAACTCTTCTTTATTCGCTTTCTTATCTTCTTTAAGGAATTTTCTTAAGAAGAGAAACCAAAATACATTTTCTATAGAAACATTGGATTCTTTTAATAAATTCTGATTATAATGGTTGTAAAACTCAGTTAATTCACGATTTCCGCTATAATAAAAACCCCAAATATCTCTTCTTTTAATATTAACAAAGGATCTAAATGGCTCTTTTTTAAATTTCGTAATATATGGGTAAGCAGATTTCTCTTCCACATTAAGCAACCGACACAATCACCATAATAATAGTTTTCTTTTTTGTTAGTAATGAAAATCTAAACATTTATTTCTATTTAAATATAAATTTAAATGTTCTTATCTGTTAGAAGAATCGAAGAAAAGGGGGTTGATAATCCTAATCCTTAAAAACTCCTTTAGTTCTTTCTCTTTTCTTCTTTCCAGATTTACCCGAGACCTTTTTGTTTAAATACACCAAAATACTAGCAATTATGAGTGGGACAAAGATGATGTAAATAACGATTTGTAAAATTCCAGGAGACCTTGGAATACTAACAAATATAAAATATTCATCAGACCACTTAGAATTTCCATTCGGAGAAGAGTCTTTTGCCCACACTCTAAGAGTATAATTTTCTTGATTGGGATAAGAAGTTAAATTATTCCAATTAAAACGCCACAGAGAATTCATCATTAATATCATAGTTGCATTAAATAATATAGTAGATTGATTGGATACTTGAATTATCACATCACCCTGTAAAGGTGGGTTATCATCTGTTATATCTACAAAGATATAATAACTTTTAATGACTACTAATGCATTTGTGGAGTTAGGTTGGATAAATGTTATAGCTGGGGGAGATGTATCATTAATAGGAACTTGAGATGATAACTCTTTATGGGTCGTATTTGTTTCTGCCTCTCCATTATCTCTTCCCCATTCAGTTGAATCTCTAAAATTTATAATTATATCTGAATTTTGAGTAGAGAATATGGATACACAGAGGATTAGTAAGATTCCTATCTTAAAAACATTTAATTTTTTCACTAACACTATTCCCATTATCTCTTTTGTAAGTTAACTAAGTTAGAATTAATTTTAAGTCCCATTTAAATTTTAAGTGAAAAATATAATAGGTATTAAAAAATCTTGAAAAATAGCTGAACATAAATATCAATAATTTTACTTTAAACTTTGAATGCTTATCAAAACTAATAAAAAAATAAAAAAAAACTGAGAGTTAAAAGCTTAATCTTTCATACTTAAAACTTCTTCGAGCGAAGGTTTTTCTTTAATATCTAAAAGATCAAATTCGTCGATCATTTGAATTAATCCATAGACTTGTAAACCGTGTCCATACTTATCATTCGAGTCAGTTAGATTCGTATAACAGAAAGGGCATTCGGTAGTAATTATTTCTGCTCCAATAGCATTTGCCTCATCTAATCGTAAACTAGCTGTTCTTAGTGAGAAATCAGTATAACCTGCTCTGACTCCCCCACCAGCTCCACAACAAAAACTATCAAGTTTTATGCGGTACATCTCTTTAAATTGAATTTCTACATCTTTTTCTAATTGTTTTAGTACAACTCGAGGGATTTCATACCAATTGTTAATCATTTGCTTGATCTTTCTCGTGTCCATCATTAAATTCTTGGATTCCTCAATAGCTTTCTGTTCCATTTCCAAGGCAAAGTGTCTGCCTAAATGACATGGATCATGATACGTAACCACTTTTCCCTTTAGCTTTTTGTTTGGTTTAAATTTAATTTTTTCTTCTGTTATTAATTTAGATATCAATTCAAAAGCATGCATAGTTTTAAATGGAAGATCCCCTTCCATCCATTTTGGATAATCATTACTTATAGTTTTATAACAACCTGCACAACTGAAAAAAACTAACTCTAAATGTTTAAAAGCTTTAATATTTTTATTCATCAATTCTTGAGCAGTATCCACGGCACCTACTCTAAAAAAAGGACTACCACAACAAACTTCATCACTAATTAATGTGAAATCAATCCCTAATTGTTCGAATATCTTACTCGTTGCAATAGCAATCTCCATTTGCCTATAACTCGCCGTACAGCCTATAAAATATCCTATTTTCGCATCTTTATTATCGATATATTTTTCTAAACCTGCATCTTTCGCCCATTTTAAGCGCTCCTCAGGAGAACCTCCATAAGGATTATTTTTCTCTTCAGTTAATTTCTTGAGTAATTGATGCCTCTCAATCATAGGGATTCCGGCTTCTACACAGGCAGCACGTAATGCCTCAATGACATCTACAGTACGCACTTTATTCTCGCACTGAGCCGAACATTGACCACAAGTTATGCAAGGCATTATAACATCCCGAACTTCTTCAGAAAATTCTAAGTCACCTGTTAAAATAGAACGGGCAATCCACATTTTTCCGGCATTCCAAAATGCCTCCCACCCGTACTCTATACCAGCAGGACATGCATCAACCATACCTTCATAAAGTATTGTACCTTGTTTTCCTTTAAATTCTCCTATTCCTTTCTTATCGGGTTCACCAGAATAAGCAAATCTACACGCTTTACAATGAATGCATTTAAATATATCTTTCTTTAATTCTTTTAGCCTATCCATTCCTGTTTTCGACATTTTTTTTCAACCTCCTTTATTTATGGAAGAGCTAATCTTCCAGGGTGCATTATAAAATTAGGATCAACAAGCTTCTTAAAAGCTCTTAAATACTTCCAATACATTCCTGCTTGATAATAAGCTTGTACATGGATGTAAGGATCAGGTCTGTAGTTAAGCCAGCCTTGTTTTAATGCATATTCGGTAGTTTCTAGATTTAAATCTTGAACTCTTTCAAAATCAGATTGCTTCGTTGAATCAAAACATACTATAGGCATACATATAGCTTGACGGCAACGTTCAATTGAAGCAATCCATATAACAGGCGGAAATCCATACTTTTCCATTGTTTTAGTATACATCTCAGCGAAATGTGCGCTTTCATTCCATGGTGTATACCATGTAATAAACAGAAAGCCAGCCTCCCAGAAACTATACGGGATAGCAATCTTGTTTGGCTTTTTCATTCTGCTTGCGATTTGTTTCGGATGAAGTTCTTGTTTTACGATTGCTTTAGGATCTTTTGCTCTACTTTTAAAATCTTCTGCCATATTATCAATCCTACTAGTCACATAATCCAACTCTTCTTGAGTTTGAGCCCAACACTCCCAATTCATCCACCACTGCGAAATCCCTATTTTTTTATAGAATTCATAATCATGAGGGATTTTATCTTTTGGCCATCGTGCCATAACGAGAGGATAATTTCCTCCTTGAACCATCACTGTGTTGTGTGC
>CAZRBD010000133.1:3814-5631 GCA_964598265.1 uncultured archaeon | reverse complement strand
TTACAGTGTTGTGGGCTATTCCGAATTCTTGTTTTCCAATTTCTAAAGTTAAATCTTGCATATCATAAGGATTTGACATCCCCCAGACAACTACTGTCTTAAATACCGCTAATAAGCGAAAAGCTTTATTATTTTCGGATGAGGGTATATCTTAACTGCAACTTTAGTAACTACTCCAAGCGCACCTTGAGAGCCCATTAAAAATGACCACATATCAGGACCAAGGCCATATTTATAAAATGGTTTAGCAAAAGGAAGAGCCCATGAGCCTGTACGTACAACATCGCCATTTGGGAATACTACCTCTCCACACATGAAATTATCTCCTTGTGGACCGACACTAGATGTATAAAGTGAAAATCCTCTGTCAATTGCATCCCCCATAACGGTCGCTGCTGGAGGTGCTCCATCTGGAATTGGAGGTGCCCAATCGGGATGATGTTTAGCCATATAAGCCCAGAGTTCACCAGTGGTGACCCCCGGTTCTATGATACAATACCTGTTTTCCTCATCAATTTCAATAATTCTATTCATTCTACTTAAATCAAGCATTACTCCCGCCGGCTTTATCGTAGGACACGCAAATCCGCCAGATAATCCCGCTGAAACGGGACTAACTGCGATTTTCTCTGCGCTACAATAGATCAATATTTTCCGAATTTCCTCAACGTATTTAGGCCGAACAACTATATCAGGTATTTGTGATTCGAGCCCCATTACTGATTTTGCCAAGTAAGATGCTGTAATCGCTTTATTATTTGTGGCATACTCTTTACCAACAATACCGACCATAGCTTGTAAATCTTTTTCATCTGGTAATTTATAGCTCAATATTTCAAACCTCTTAACTATCTTTCTAATTTTAGATTTTTTATATTTGAATTGAATTTATTAACTTGGTAAATTAAATAATGAATTTTAAATTTTCTTATATCTTTTTCATAAAAAGCATGGCTATTTCTTATAACGAATATGTACAATTTAGAAAATTATATTGAA
The DNA here is from genome assembly GCA_964598265.1 of uncultured archaeon. GTDB lineage: Archaea > Asgardarchaeota > Lokiarchaeia > Sigyniarchaeales > SOKP01 > Loki-b32. The sequence continues at coordinate 4,632 of CAZRBD010000133.1, read as the reverse complement.
TCTTAAAATAAGCTTACATTAAGAATATTCTAATGAATTTCTCGATAATTTAAGATATTTGAGAAAGTAATCTATGAAATTTTAAATTATCTCAAACAATTTAAAGGTGAAAGCAAAAAGAAAAATACATATGATCAAAATTTAAAGATGTGTTTAAACCTTCTACACTTTTAAAAAGTTGATGATCTTAAAATTAAAGAACCTCAAAAAAAAGTATTAAACTAAAGTTAAACGATAATTATAAATTTGTTAATAACCCGTAATAACTTAGCCAAATGATAGAAAAAGAATTGAAAAAAATTAAAAAGGAAGAAAAGACATTACATGAATTACTAGTTGAGCTAGAGAAGGTATCTAGAATGGTCAGCAATTCCCCTTTGCAAAATTTTGATAAAAAGTTATTCGGGGAATTCTTAGAGCGGGTGTATTATTCTCGGGACGCAAATAGGAAAAAGTTAGCGAACTATCCTAAAGAATAAAGAAAATTTTAACAAGCTTATAAAAGAAGAATTAAAATATGACTGGAAGGGGATGCCAAGCTGCTAAATTAATGCATCCTGTAGCTATGGTTATACACCGAGGAAATTCTTCAATTAGGGCTCTCTTCTTTAAATGAAAAGGTTCTAGAAGATATACTCCATCGTCTGTCTTCAGAGCTGGTGGGTTATTCAGTAAATATTTAAGCCAGTTTGTTGTTTTAAAGGGAATCCACTTATCAGGAAGGATGTAAGGATCAATATATTCACCAGTTAATATAATGACTTTATTAATTGTTGAATTGTCCCCAATTTCCTCCTTAAGCTCATCAATGAGTTCGA
>CAZRBD010000133.1:1587-3804 GCA_964598265.1 uncultured archaeon | reverse complement strand
CTCTGTAACTCAGCGTAGGGAGATCTCATCACACTTAATAACATCTCAACGTGCTGACCTCTAAATCTTTGAAGGTCATAGTAATGATCCTCAATAGTAATTTCTGAGCCACTCTGAAGCTGTCCAATCAACGAAAAATAATCCCTTCCATTTCTATCGTATTCTCTAATAATATCGGAAATAAAGACCATCAAAGATAAAACACCATTTTCTATAAATAAAAAAAAGTAAAATTCTTATTTAAATTTGAGTGGAGTAAGAAAATTCTAATTACTGAATACGGAAGGGTATGCTGTTACAATATTACCATCGGTCCCGACTACCACTTGTAAAAAATTATTACCAAATCGGTAGACATACACTTTAGCTTTACCCATACCTGGATAAGACCTGTAGACATCCCTTTTTGTTATTGCGTTAAAAATGAAATTCCCGATTTCGTATGGACCAGATAATCCAAAATATGTTTCAAACTGTCCAGCATGACGATCAAGAACGTGAAGAAAATCATTTCGATCTAACCATATAATTCTATTATCTCCACGACTTTTTGTTACAGCAACCAATAAATCCTCCCTAACACCGATTCCTTTTTTTAAAAGTATATCTACAAAATCCCGAGAATAATATTTATTTAGTTTTAGTGGAAAATCCCCGATTCTTGATTGATAATCAATATTTCTCATGGAAGATGGAAGATTTAAATATCTGTCATAGTTATCAAAAGCGGAAGTACTGGAAGTTATTAAGAAATTCCGTAAATTTTCACGATTAAATTCTAGACCTGCTATCTTAAGAGTGTGACTCCAGCGGTTACTTAAATATAAATCATACTCGGAAGGAGTAAGGCCAACATATTGGGAAATATAATGACGAGGAACACGTAATATAAAAAGATGTTCTAAAATTGACCAACTCCGAGGATCTAGATATACTCTTCCAATGAATTGTCCAGTATCAGGATCTCTTATCATAGCAGCATCTCTAGGAGGTAAAATATAATCAAATCCACTAGCCCTTAAATATTGGACATATGGTGCTACAAAACGACTTGCTTTAATCGCTTCCCATCTATCAAATTTACGAGATTTTAAAGGTCTTAAGTCCCCAAATATTCCAACTGCATGCTCTTTAAGCTTCTTGACGGCCATTTTTTGAGATAACCCATCGTAATATTGAAAGCCGGCCTCTTTTAGATAATTAAGAGTTTCTATCGGGCTATATCCTCTCTTAAAACATTCATCTATTGAGGGTTCTAATAACATTAACTTAATTCTAAATGCAGACCCGAGACCAAAGTATTTAATAAACCTTGAGCGAATTGCATTGCTTGCAACAGATGTTTTGTATTTATCTGAATAAAACTTTTTTATGTCTTTAATAGTAGTATCTTGAAGCAAAAATTTAACAAGAGAAGGCATTATCTTGGAACTCTTTCAAATTTACAAAAAGTGGACAGTACTTATTTTTCATGGCGAACTAGTTACGAAAGAATAGGTCCATTCTGGGTTTATGGATTTTCAGTGGATTTCTACTTCCCTGATCATTATATGAGTAGGTTAAAAATTGATCTCGAATTTGGAGTGCAATCTTTGGCGGTTACTATACATTGGGCTAGTGGAGGATCAGATTATCAAACGTTCTCAGAGAGTTTAGACTATGATACTAATTCAAAAAGAATTGATCATATAACAATTTGGTATAGTGACAATACCCCGTGTCCCGCATATGTGTATTTTGATAGAATTATATTAGTTGGAATATAGAGGATAAAATAAGAGGATAAACGTAGTAATTCTTCTTTCAATTTATTTTTTTTTTTTAAAATGAGGTTTTTTAACAAATATTTTATTAACTAACTGTAGGGAACAAACTGTAATGCTATAATTTCATCAAAATTATTGTTTTTGATCATTTGGTGAATTTTATCTCATCTTTATATTCAAAAAATTACGCAAAAATCCGACATATCATAGATATTATTAGAAATTATCATTATAATAAATTTTTTTGAATATTACCTCTCTTTTTCTTTTAACATCTTCAATCCTCGATAATTTCCCCTAATTTAGAGTTATGCTAACTTCTATTAATCTACTCAATTAAATAGAAAAAATTTTTATAAAATTATTGTATTTTTCATCTAACTGATTTTTTCTTTATAAGTAAATTAAAACTCTTTCATGAAGGTTTTCTATATTGCCTTAAATCTGCTTG
>CAZRBD010000133.1:0-1577 GCA_964598265.1 uncultured archaeon | reverse complement strand
AATATTTTTAAATAAAATAAAACGAAATGAAGTGATAGTATTTGAATGAAGGTAATACTATGAGCATGAAGACAAAAAAAGGGTATTCTTTTCTGAGATATTTGGTTACTCTTATTGCTATCTTTTTCGGATTTATTTACTGGCTTGAGGGTTTTAAGTATTTTATTAAAGATATTGACATTTGGCTTAATGTAAGTGGTTTTATTTTTATCGGTTTTTGGGTTTTTTCTCTTTGCTACTTGTTTAAAAGATTTATAGGAATAAATTTTCAATCAAAAATATTAGTACTTTTAATAGCACTATCTATTTCTTTTAATTTTTATATAATGCTTATGTATAATAGTTTTTCAGAAGTATGTTTTTTCTCTATCCTCACGTCTAATGAAATGTTTATAATAAGATTGGCTAGTTATATGTCAATTCTAGGAGTAGTGCCTATTGTTATTGCGATTATAATCCCTAATTTTCAGGCTGAACTGAATTACTTAACCAACATTACTCGAATTAAGGATCGAAAATCTAGGACAAGATATAGAATTCTTGAAACTTCGGCTTCTTTTCCTGTTTTTATAGGAATTCACAACATTTTTTTCTTAATATTTGGTATTAATGATTATCGTTGTCATGAAATGCCACTCAATTATGTGATTATACTTGTTTTACCTTGGTTATTTCTGATGGTTTTTTATCTGATCTATACGTCTATTGTTTGTTTAATGAAGTGATTATATTTCTTCTAAAATGATCATAATTTTGATAAAAAAGTATAATATTTAATAATGAAAAATTCTTAATATTCCAATTTAAATGGCAATAGATCTCCTTGAAACGAATGATTGAGTTTTTTACTTAATGACTCATAATTTCATCTATTTGTGGTATCTGAGTGAGCCAGTATATCTTGAGAGCTTTTCAAATATTGTTAGTTTATCTTTATGTTTTGACAATAAAAAAATATTGACATTTAAATAATCTAATTGAGAAATTTATATGGCTATGGGGGGTTCGGCTCTCTACTTCCGATACATTCTTCCCTCCCGATATCTCCCCCAATTTTCCATATTTCCTCTTTTGCGTTTTATTACCGTAATTATAATATCGATTTCAATACTATTTATTGGAATTTGTTTCATACTAAACGCAATCAAACTCAAAAAACATAATATAAACCTTATAAAATTATATAGATTGAGATTGGATTGAATATTCAGAATGAATTATCCTTTATTAAAAATAGTGAAAACGATGTTTATGACCCTTATAGGTTGGATAAGCTACGAAAGTTTATATATTATTTTTTGTTTTTTTGTATTTAACTAAAATTTAACAATAAAGTTAAAAAAAATAAATTCAAAAAATTATAAATTTGGAGGTTTTATCATAAAAATGATGAAATTAAATAAAAGATATCCAAAAAGGTGTCTTAAAATGAAAAAACAGAAAATTCCACATTTAATGATTGTAACGTTTTCTCTAATACTGATAATGGCTGTAATGAGCGTGAAGACTGGTAGTGCACCATTACATATCTCAAATGCACTCAAACCTGCTGAAATCGATACTTTAGAGAATAATCT
>CAZRBD010000132.1:10423-11081 GCA_964598265.1 uncultured archaeon | reverse complement strand
ATATGTAGCAGTTTACAGGTATTAGGTATAAGAGAAGAATGGTTATAATTTTTTTTTCTACTTATTTTATTTTTTTTTAAATTTTAATAAAAAAAATAAGGCTTTAATACGCCTTTTTTAATTTAGAGTATTTACCTACTTTTACGAAATTCCCTATCATTCCACCAATGATACCGATAATAATTACAATTATAACCCAGAAATAAACTATGTACGTAATATTTGATGGATCATAGGGTATAATTAGAATATTTCCTCCAGAAAACAATGAAATTGGGAATATTTCTGGTTGGTTAAGAAGCAACAAGAACACAGGAATGTAAGAAATGCTATAAAGAGCCCCTATTATCAAAAATACTTGTTGTCCTGTATAATTATTTACTCCAATTACGAGTCGGATTAAATCAAACAAAGCACCTACTAAAATCAAAAATCCAAACAGTTTAAGCCAATCAAGGAAAGCTGGTAACATTATACCAGTGACTGAAAAAGGTTGGATAATTAAAAATAAACCAAAAATTAATCCTGCAAAGATTCCAAAAATTAACTCGCTAATTGTAACTGGTTGAGTTTTTTTGAATAACCTTTTTTGTTTTGCTTCCTCTAATTTTTGCTTGCGATATAATTTAGCTTCTGCTCGCCTTTCTTCTCTTAATGC
>CAZRBD010000132.1:0-10413 GCA_964598265.1 uncultured archaeon | reverse complement strand
CCTTTGTTGAAGCTAATTTTTCTTTTCCAAGCATTCTAGCTTTTTCTATGTGTTGTTTTGTATATGATCTTGTTTCTGCCATGTAATCTCCATTAAAAGTGAATGGAAAAATAATAGCTAGGCGTTTAGGGATAAGTCCAAAATCTTCGGGTAAAAATCCTTCCATAGAAAAGTAGACAAATACTATTGTAATAACGATGGTAGCAACTAAACATCCAATCCAAATTCCAGAAAACATCCCCCCTAATACTTCCCACCAGACTATAAAAAAGAACTTAAAAACTGCGGTTATAATATTGATAAAAATAATAACTGCAAAAAAGAATAACAATGTTCTTAAGTAAAATCCAAAAAGTTCTTGCGTTAGGTAGAATTTAGGTGTACCTCGTTTTTTGTACAATTTAGCTATACTTTCAGGAGTTCCCATTCGTCCTATGGCTTCTTTTATATCTGCGTCAGTTAATTCTACTTCTCCGGAAATTACTCTTGCTTCACTGTATAGCTGTGCTTCTAAATCGTCTAATATATCTTTTAATTCTTCTTCCTTCCATTTTAACCATTCGGGAAGTTTTTGTTTCACTTGATTAATATAATTTTTAACAATTTTAATCTCAGATTCACTCATGACTACTCATTTTTTTGATTAATTTATTTTTATTTGATAGTAAACCAATATTTTTATTATTACTGATCATAAAATTTAGTGAATTTATCCTTTGATACAGTTAATAGATTTTATGACATAAATGTAATATTTTCGAGAAATGAATTTTATTTAAAAATAATTTGAGTTATAATTCAAACATAACTTTTTTTTTAATTATCTTTCTTAGCATCACTGATAATCCTGATTTAGACTTACCCATTGTATTTGCTAATTCTTCTAAAGAAATTTTCCTGGGGATTTCAAAAAATCCTGAAGAAATTGCTTTATCCAGTACGTTTTCTTCATTTAAAGAAAGTTTATTTTTCTCGTCATCAAGAGCATAAGGTGAATTACCTATTCGTAACAGTTCGAAATTAATTTTTTTTTGTTCAAAGAGAGTTAATAACTTGTCAATACGATCTCTACTTGAAATTAATCTCCAATAAGCATAACCCTCTTTAACATTAACTGGAAACTGAACTAAGACACCACATTTAATTATGGCATAGAGTAAATAAGGGTCCTTTGTCTTTATATTAAATTTGACTTTATTTTCTTCAGTTTCCATTACATTCAGCTCAAACACAGATGGATGATTTCTGACATCTTCAATTATCTTATCAATGTTGTAATGTTTGATCTCAATTATTGAGTTTCCAATTGAACGCTCAAGGTCGAAAGGGATAAAGTTTTCTATTTCCAGTTTTACACCAGGATAATTCTTGAAGATTTGAGAAATCCATAACTTGTCTGGGAACTTTATTTTTACCCGTGCTAAACTCGGTTGACTTGTATTCATCTTTAATTATTAATATTTTAGACGTTAAAACTTTTTTTTATTTACATTAAAGATTAATTATTAATAAAAACAAATAAGATTTATATTATGGAGGAAAAGAAGTCCCTATTACTTGGAATATGTGGAAGTCCAAGAAAACAGGGAACGGAGTTTGCTGTTCAATATGCTTTAAAGTATGCAAGCGAAAAATATGGATTTGAAACGGAATATTGGACTGTTAGGAAAAAAAGAATTACTTTTTGTCTTCATTGTGATTATTGTATTCGAGAGAAACAAGGGTGTATTAGTAAGGATGATATGGAAGAACTTTATTCTAAATTAGAGAGTGCAAGATTTTATCTTTTTGGAACGCCAGTATTTCAGGGGAATTTATCTGGACAATTAAAAACAATATTAGACCGTTGTCGAGCCTTGATTGCCAAAAATCCCAATGTTTTTAAACATAAAATTGGAGCAGTATTAGCAGTAGGGGGTGATAGAAGCGGGGGACAAGAAATTGCTATAAGGTGTATTCTTGATTTTTACCAGCAAAATCAAATACATCCTGTTTCTGGAGGAGCTTTTGGTGCAAATTTGGGAGCAAGCTTATGGAGTAGAGATTTAGGTAAAGCTGGTGTTGAAAAAGATGAAGAAGGATTACGAACAATCAGAAAAGTGATAAAAAAGCTAGCTGAGTATAAAGTACAACATTGAAATTGAAATTTTAAAAAATAAACTTAATTTAGAAATAATTTTGCAGCTTCTTTCTTCCGTAGTCCACTGATCCCCCAAAGTTCTTTAAACCAGTACTTTCCTTGATACATTACTGCGGGGGTATTGACAATACAACCATCTGCGTCGCAGAATGTCCCAAGAAAATTCTTATCTTGTAACAATTGATGTACAAATTCTTCGTCATCAATATCTCTTTCAGCGTATTTCACATCGTTTTCTTTCATCCAATCCTTCAGTTCAACACAACGATGACAATCTTTTTTAGTAATCACAATTGGTATTTGCATTTCAGTCATAATTAGAAGATAATTCCATAAGTTATAAAATAATTGTCTTTAAATTATGAATTTAAACCATTCCAATGGAATATTGAAAAAGTCGATTTAACGAAATATCTTCAAATCATAAATATTTCCAAAGCCCCTTATGTATTAAAAAATTAGCACTGAAATTTTTAATATTTAATTTCTTAATTAAAGAATTTCTAACTATTTTATTAACATTAAATTATTATTAAATGAGAGATCTTATCTGGAGTAAGATTAATTAATTATATATAGTAAAAATATAAAACAACAAGAATAAACAAACTCATACAATTTAATAAAATTAGAAATCATAAATTTACACTAAATTACGAATTATCATGTCCATAGAAGAAATTATTAAGAATTTTGCTATTGATGTGGAGGGGGAAGAAGAAGAGGAAGAAAATATCTTGATTTTTACCCTAAGCACCTGTCAATGGTGTAAAAAATGTAAAAGGTTTTTAAATGAAAAAAAAATGAAATACAGGTATATAGATGTAGATAAAATCGATCCTAAAGATAAAGCTACAATATTAAATCATTTAAAATCAACATATCAATCAAGAATTTCATATCCGTTCTTTGTATGTGAAAGCGGTCACGTAGCGGGATATAATCCGAATAAATATATGGAATTATTAAAAAAGTGAGGAGATCTAAATGGATATGAAAACTAAAGAAGGTATGAAATTATACGTTAATAAAGTAGCTGATACAAATAATTGGATTTTAATTAAAGATGAGTTAATGTTTAGTGATTTAATAGAAGGGTTAGTTGAAAATAAGGTTTCTTGTGGGTACCAATCCTGTCCATGTCGGTTAGCGTCTGGGAAAAGAGATTTAGACAGAGATCTCATATGTCCATGCGATTATGCTGCCTTAGATATAAAAGAATATGGTGCGTGTTACTGTAACCTTTACATAAGTCAAAATTTCTATGACAAAGGGGTGGATTTTATTGTTGTGCCCGAAAGAAGACCAGCTGAAAAAGATAGGGCAGTTATTGATTTTTTTAATGAGGTCTAATAGTTTCAATTTCTTTTTTTTTTTAACAAAAAATTTTTCTCGAATTTTTATACAAAACTATTTTTAATAATTATAAAGTATTTATTGCTCTGTCTCCCAATAAATTATATGACTGAAAAAGAAATGAGTGATGAAGAACTAGATGATGAATTGGATAAAGCTTTTAAGGCTAACGAGACTAAAAGAGATCACTGTGGAACTCCAATACCGTCTAATCGAGAAGTTGGACTGCAAAGAGATAGTGTTAAGTTAAAAGATCAGTAATTTCCGACTTCTTGGAAGTTTTTTTTATTTTTTAAATATGGAAGATAATCTTCATTTTGGGGTGAACATTACTCTTGATTCTTCTCTTTCACCCTCATATTCATACAAATGTAAAAAATCCCATATTTCAAGTGCAAAATCAACAAACGCAACCATTTTAGCGGTAATTATATTCTCATCCCTTATCATTCTTGTTTCGACATAAGTTTCTCGTGGAAATGGATCTTCCTCTTTTTTTTCAACATATTCGCTTGGTGGTACCGTTGTCGTATATTTTCTTCCATTTAATATCCCACTTTTTGCTAGGAATTCGGGACCAGCGCAAATTGCAGCAACCAACTTTTTCTCTTCATGTAATTTTTTAATTAGAAGTTCAAGTTCAGGTTTTAATATCCGATCACTACCTCCTGGGATAATTAAACCCTCAATATCCTTTAGAGATGCTATTTCTCCAACGGTTTTATCTATTTTAACTGAAATTCCGCCTGCACTTTTAATTAGTGTTTTTTCATATCCAATGTATGTCACCTGAAAATCTTTCTCGAAGTTTATATAATAACAGGCTAAACTCATCTCAAATTCAACGAAAGTCTCATATAAAAAGCATAAAACGGTTTTCATAAGGATTAAAAGGAGAAAAGGCAAATAAAATTAATTAATTTTCAAGTCCAAATCCGGGATATCAATACATCAAAAGTTAGAATGAGATAAGATAATTATTATTGAAGGATATTTATCAATCCTTTTTTTCTAGGATCCTTAATTTGCTTTTCGCTCCAATTTTATTAAACTCACTGAGATTAATTTCGATATCCTAACCGGTTAAAGCATTAACGATTGTTGCCGCTAATATAGCCCACGGGCATATAGAATTGGTTAATTCATTTGGTTCCATATATGAACGTACGACTGATGTAGAACAATTTACTGATTTAATTGTTAATTTATCATCAGATATCCATTCTATATTTATCTTTTCTGCCATATTTATTTCAGAAAACTTTTTCATAGCTATTTCCAACGCTTCATTTGAATTAAGTTTTTTTAATTCCTCTAGATCTAACCCTATATAATTAGCATACCTTTCTAAAAATTGATAAGTTTTAGGAAATACATATTTAACAGAACCACTCTAAAAATAGAGACTTTTGTCTTAGAAAATACTATAATTATTCCTAAGGATAATGTAATTAAGATCTAAACTGATTCTGGAATTTCTAATATAAAATTGCTCCCTTGATGGTGGTCATCTATTACTCTATTTTCAACCCAAATAAGTCCAGAATAACTTTCTATTATTTTTTTTACAAGTGAAAGCCCGATTCCCATCCCTCTATTATAACTTTCAGCATGGTGCCCTTTTTGGAAGATTGCACTTTTATATTCATCAACTATTCCGATCCCATTATCTTTAAATTCCATCCTTATGTAGTTATCTGTATCAACTTGTATTTTAGAAATATCTATTATGACTTTAATTGTTTCTTTCGTGTTATACTTGGTAGAATTATGAAGAATATTCTCAAACACATCTAAGAGAAATTCATTAGCCTTTACAAATAAATTCTTATCTTGCTTATTAATTTTAATATTTAATCGCTTATCATGAGCACTTTTTTGAGCAAACTGTATTGCTTCGTCCAAAACTTTAAAGATTTCTACTTTTTCCAAGGTTATTTCTGTTTCTTCCAGTTTAGATAATTTTCTAACATTGTTTATTAATTTGACTCCTCTCTTAATCTGATTATCAATCGTGTTGAAGAGACCATCAACCTTATCTGTATTTTCTGAATTTTCTTTTAAAATTGAAATAAGTTCTGCTGAAGACATAATATTATGAAATATATTATTCATGTCGTGAGTAAAAATATCTTTAAAAAACTCTGCTCTTTCATAAGCTTCTCGAAATTTTGTTTCTGATCTTCTCAATTCTTGTTCAGCATGTTGATGTTCAGTCACATCTTTAAAGCTCCAAACTCGTCCTACTCTTTGACCATTCTGTACCAAAGGACAGGAAAACTGCTCAAAAATTCTCCCATCACGAAAGAAAATCATATCGTATGCATCTTTAGAGGTTTTTTCCAACGTCTCTAATTTTGATAAATAATTTTCTGGATCTTTAAGTTGATTTAATATATGGTCTAATAATTTCCTGAAATCTTTACTCTCAATAATGTCATCTGGAACACGCCACATATATATAAATCTTTCATTTAAATGTGTAACAGCATTATTGTTGTCAACAGCAATAATCCCATCGGCTGTAGCTTCAAATGTGGCTCTTAATAATTCTTGACTTTCTTGTAAAGCTTCTTCCGCTGTTAACCGTTCAATAGTATCTCCAAGTATTTGAGAAAATATTCGTAAAATTGCAAAATCTTTACCTTTCCATTGAATTTTCTCTAGAACTTTAATAAAGCAAACAAATCCTTTAAGCTTGACATTTACATAAACGGGGAATGCTAAAAGTGATTTTATACCTTGTAGATCCATAAATTTCCTTATTATTTGAGATCCTTTAGGTAAATCAGAAACATCCCTTAAATTAATGAAACTTATCCTTTCAACTTGTGTTATCCACCAAGAGATAGTATCAACACTCACTTTTTGTAGAATATTAATTTGGGAGTTAATTCCATTAGCACACCATTCATGAGTATTTCTTAAATAACTTTTATCCCCATTGAAGAGGAATAGAGAAACGCGATCAACATTGGATAAATTGCCCATCTCTTGAAAGGAAGAATCTATAACTTTATCAAGGTTTATTTTACCTACAAATTGAGAAGAAATTGTTGATATTACCTTCTCAAAATTCAAACGGCTTTCTATTGACACGTAAATACTCCCAAAATAGAAGAATTGGTTATAAATATCCTTTATTTTAACTAGATATTGCTAAATCTGAAATGATGATAAATTGAATATTTTTAAATTTATGGAAAGGCATAAATTACGTTCCTAGACGTAGAACATAATTTCTAAAACAGTTTTTTGAAATATTAGTGAATTTCAATTAGATTTTATTTGATAACTATTCTAAAATGATTTTCTTTATATTATAAACGAAAAACTATTTTAAGTTTGAACTCAGATATTCATATTAGAATTATTCATTTTAGGTGATTTTATGTTATTTTCAGAAAATGAACTTAATAATATAAAGAGAGAGATGGGTAAATTAAAAGAAAAAGTTGTTCTCAAGTTGTTTACAGATTTTAAAACCAAAGATAAAAAAAAAGTACGAACTTGTATGGCTTGTGAAGGTGTTTATAGTCTTTTAAAAACACTAGAAGAAAATTCAAATGGAAAACTAGAAATCAAAGAATTTTCAACTGAAGAAAATGAAGAAGAGGCAAAAAAGTATAATGTTATGAGAATTCCAGCTATACTCTTTCTTGATAATGAAGGAAAAGAAATTATTCGATATTCAGCACCTCCAATGGGGGCAGAATTAGCACCATTTATTAATAGCATACAATTTTTTTCAGGAGTAAGACCGTATTATGCGGATCAAATCATAACTCATTTAAAAAAGATAGAGAGATCAAAAGTGAAAATGTTTATTTCTCAAACTTGCTCTTATTGCCCTCAGACTGTTCCAGTTTTAAATCTTTTTGCTATAGTATCAAAGGGTAAGATTTCAGCAGAAATAATTGATGTTGATGCCAATCCGGATATTGCTATGAAATATCAAGTTCAAGGTGTCCCCCATACAGTCGTTAACGAGAAGGAGCATATATATGGTATGTTTAATCCACAGGATTTTTTAGATAGGTTAACCAAGGGTCAAAGAGATTTCGGAGGAATGTATGCATAAATTGGGTGATTCTTAAAAATGTCTCAAGATGATAAATATAAGGAAATTATAAAACGAGAAATGGCTAAGTTAACAAAGCCAGTGAAATTAAAGGTTTTCACTTCACAAAAAGTTGAATCAGATGGCACAAAAATAAAAGCGTGTATGGATTGTGGTCAGTTTATGACTTTATTGAGAGTTTATGAAGAGAACTCAAATGGGATGCTAACAATTGAAGAACTGTCGATTGATGATAATCCTGAATTTGCTGAAAAGTTTGGTATTACAAGAGTACCAACAGTCCTATTTATTGATGGGGAGGGAAGAGAAGTAATCCGCTATCTAGCAGCTCCTCAAGGTGCTGAAATTCAACCATTTATCCAAGCGATATTCGCTTTTGCTGGAGCTCCAAATTATTATGAAGCGACAATAAAGAGTACACTTAATAGAATCCAACCATCAACTATTAAAGTAATGATAACAAATACATGCCCATATTGCCCTCAAGTTGCAGCAATTGCAAACTTATTTGCCATCGCTTCTGAAGGTAAAATTAAAACTATTATAGTTGATATTAATGCAAATCCTGATATAGGACAATATTATGATGCCTCAGGTGTTCCATATACGATAATAAATGACAGTAAAACGTTAGTAGGCATGGTTGGTCCTAATGAGATATTAAGGGCATTAATAGGGGGTAATATTAATGTTCAATACTAAAATAAATGCAATTTAGTTTAATGAAACGAACACTTTGATTAAGTGTTGGGATATGTAGAAAAAAGTTAATTTCTTTAACTTTCAGTTTAATTAGAATTTCTTATAAAACCCCTGTATTATTCTCTTCTATCATGAAGAGGTTATAGATCTAATTCTTTCATTGTTTCATTTACGCTATAGTTTTTCTGAACAATCAGATATAACGCCCTTACAAAATTTGTAGGATCCTTTGACTGGAAGACATTCCTTCCATATGCAACACCAGCACCACCTACATCTATTGATTGTTTTGTTATATCCAAAATTTCTCTGATTCCCCCCTTTTCTCCACCAGCTATTATTACTGGGGCCAAGCATCCATCGACTACTTCTTTAAAAGAATCCGGATCTCCAGTCCAATTTGTTTTTACTATGTCAGCGCCTAACTCTGCAGCAACTCTTGCTGCTATTTTAACCACTCCCACATCATATTCATCATCTATATTTTCTCCTCTTGGATAAATCATTGCGAGAAGTGGCATTCCTAAATCTCTACATTCTCTTGATACACTTCCTAATATTTCTAGCATTTCGGGATCTGATTTTGTTCCAATATTAATATGGATTGATACACCGTCTGCTCCAAATTTAACAGCTTCCAAAACGGAATTCACCAAAACTTTATAATTTGAGTCAGGGCTTAATGAAGTTGATCCAGATAGATGTAAAATTAGACCAATATCTGGCCCATAACCTCGATGAGCATATAGAGGAATTCCAACGTGTCCTAAAACCGCGTTAGCACCACCCAGAGCTATCTTATTTACAATTTTTCCTAGGTCTTTTTTAATTCCCTTGATTGGTCCCACAGTCAATCCATGGTCCATCGGTACTATTATTGTCCTTTTTGTTTCTCTATTAATTATTCTTTCCATTCTTATTTTCTTACCTATATATCCGGACAATTTTGAGCTTCCCTCTTCAATCTATAATTTTTAGGATTATAAATCAATCTGAATATAAAATAAAAAGTATAATAATACTTTTAATAACTCTAACTTTTAAAAGATGTCTTAATTAAAATCTAGAAGTTATCTAGTAAATATCAAATATAATCAATAATTTTTTGCAGTGAGATTTTAATGTTCAATATTGATATGGAAAGTGTTAATTTAGAAAAAAAATATGATTTAATAGTACTAGGAGGAGGACCGAGTGCGATAGGATGTGCTATTTATGCAGCGAGATTTGCGATGGATGTACTAGTTATTGGGAAAGTTTTTGGGGGTTTAATAGCAACAACTGATGTTGTTGAGAATTATCCCGCAATTACATCTATAAGTGGCTCCGGGCTAATGGAGATGTTCAAAGAACATATGCAATCGCTAAACATTCCCTATATTTCTGATGAAATCATGAGCATTGAAAAGATAAATGACCACTTTATATTACATTCTTTTTTCCAGAAATTTAAAACACATTCCATTTGTATTGCCACTGGTTCCGAAAGGAAAAAATTAGGGATTCCTGGTGAAGAGCAGTTTGCCGGAAGAGGCGTTTCCTATTGTGCAACCTGTGATGGGCCATTTTATAAGGATAAAAGAGTATGTGTGATTGGTGGAAGCGATTCTGCTGCTAAAGAAGCCTTGTTTTTAGCCCAAAATACTAAAAAAGTGTATATAATCTATAGAAGAGAAGAAATCCGTGCTGAACCTATAAATAAGAAAAGAGTATATGAGAATGAAAAAATTGAAATCATCAACAACACAAACATAGTTGAAATAAAAGGAGATACCACTGTAAAATCTGTAATATTTGACAATGGAGAAGAATTCGAGATAGATGGTGTTTTTATCGAAATTGGTGCAATTCCAAATTCTAATATAGCTAAACGTATCGGAGTTAAAATTGATGACAAAGGTGAAATACTTATAAATCGTAAATCCGAGACAAATATTCCAGGCATATTTGCTGCTGGAGATGTTGCTGATGCTCCCTTTAAACAAGCTATTACTGGTGTGTCTGAAGGGGTTATAGCTGCTTATTCTGCTTTTGATTACGTAAAGGGAATAAAAATAGAATACTAATCCAAATTAATGTTATTTTAACGTCGATTATAAATTTATTTCCATTTAAGAGCCACATACATTACTCC
>CAZRBD010000131.1:0-11268 GCA_964598265.1 uncultured archaeon | reverse complement strand
CAATTTATATCTTAAAAACACTAGGATTATTTGATTTAGATGAGCAGAAAATAAGAAGCTTCATACTTAATAACGTTAATTATTCAAATATAAGAAGTGTATACTATTCTTATAAAATCTCTGAACTACTATCAATTAATATCCCTTTAAATTATGATTTGATCTATAATTTGATTGGAAACTTATATTCAATAGAAGAATATGACTATTTTCAATCTACTGAAAGAAAAAGAATTGACCCGGAGATATTATATTGGATTTCGTACATGGTAGAGAATGACATGAGATTCTCGACAACTTTAATTAATATTACTTCCCTTAACGATTTCATTTTCCTCTCTTCTGGTAATAACATAACATTTTCAATTAATTCAACCTACGGGGGTACTTATGATGTTTTGATAAATGGAACTCTCTTAGGCACTGGTACTTTTATACCAAGTGAAAATATAATTTCATATTCTCTCGATAGTTTCTCGGGTGAAATGGGAGAGCATGATGTGTATATTAATACTACCACTATTGAAGGAACTACTGCTGAGTTGTCTTCAACTTTCTATGTGTATTCTACATCAGAAACGATGGTTCAAATACTAACACTCGGCAATTATGAATTTATGACGTCTGGAAACATAATTCGATTTATTCTTAGTTCTGATTATCCTGATTGGTATAATTTCTCGATTGATGGTATAGGGATCAGTTCTGGTGGCTTTTATGATAATGAGTTATTTGTATTTTCTATCGACGGATACGATGTGGGTGACCACGATGTGTCTATAGAGGCAAAGGGGCTCGATGGGAAGGAAGGATTTGCTAGCGCAACTTTTACTGTCTATTCTACATCAGAAACCTTAATTACCTTATATTCTATTGATAATTTTCTGTTTAATTCTACAGGCAACTATGTAAACTTTAGTGTTAGTTCTGACTTCCCAGAATGGTATACGTTAAAAGTTGACGGTGTTTTATTAGAAGAAGGTCCTTATATAAGTGATGCTATAATTTTATATTTATTAGATGGTGTGAGTTCCGGACTTCATACATTAAGTTTATGGGCTAATAGTACGGATAAAAAAGAGACCTATACGAACGTGCAGTTTAGCGTATTTAGTAATTCATTTATTGAAATTGAAATTCGCGCACTTGATAATTATGAATTTAGAACTTTAGGGAATAATGTAAGATTTTTCATTAATTCTTCCTTTCCTGATATCTATGAGTTCTTTATTGACGATGTTAAACTTTTCACTGGTACATATAATCATAGTGGTCAAGAATTTCTTTTTTCTATTGATGGGTACTCTGTCAGAGAACATAACATCACTATATATGTAAGTTCCACAGACGGAAAGGAAGCTAATGTTAAGACAAGTTTTACAGTATATTCACTATCAAATACTATTGTAAATATAGAGGAGCTTTTGGATTATGAATTTGAAACTACTGGACACTTCTTAATATTTAATATCAGTTCATTATATCCTGATTATTATACTATCTTAATTGACGGAATGGAAGTCAAAAGGGCTGATTATATAAGTGGAGCATTTAATTTTTATTCCATAGATGGTTATGAAGTAGGGTCTCATTCTCTCTTTATTTGGGCAATCGGAGAGGACGATAAAATTGGTATGGCTTCAAGTGTATTTAACGTCTATTCAAATTCAACAACTCAAATTAATGTAAATAGGATACCTAATTATGAATTTATGAAAATAGGAAATTTTATAAATTTCAGTATCAGTTCGATGTATCTTGGAACCTATAATGTTTCAATTGATGGAATTTTAGTTAGCAGCGATAATTATTCTATCGATAATACTATTTTAATCAATTCAGACGGTTATTCAGTTGGAGATCATCTGGTTATTATTGTTGTGAAAAGTATAGATGGGAAAACAGCATACTATGAAACAATCTTCTCAGTATATTCTAAGTCAAGCACTATTATAACAATTCATGCTCTTGATGACTATCTGTTAAATTCAACAGGCAACTTTCTAAATTTCTCGATATATTCTAAATATCCTGATTATTATGAATTATGGATTGATGATACTTTAATCTCTTCGGATATTTTTAATAATGATAGTTTTATCGTCTATTCACTTGATTTAATGGCACAAGTATTAGGAAATCATACAATATACATATATGCTATTGGCTTAGATAAAAAACAAGCAGAATTAAGTGATGAGTTTACTATATATGAAGGAGTAGAAGACCAAGAAGATTTAGATCCAGAAGGTTTTATTTCGGGTGCTGAAACCGTCATCGTTTCAATTATACCCCTAGGGATTTTAATATTCATCCCTGGAACCATAATTGTTTATACGTATAGGGCTGAACATCATAAGAAATTTCTGCCCGAATAAATTATATAAAATCTGAAATAATATTTTTATCTTCTTTGTTTTTCTCCTTATAGAGTGTGTTTAATTTAAGAATCTCTTCTATTTTGTGTCTGATAGCATCAAGGATCAATTCAGATGGGCTTTCATATCGTAATTCCTTATCTTTCAAGAGGATATTCTTAATACTCTAAAAAATTTCTCCGGAATTCTAACTGTTCTGCTCTCAACCATTACGCAACTAGTAATTCAATGTTATAATTAAATATTCAGAGGGTTCAAAATTTCAATTATCGATTATTACTAGTAACTAAATATAAAGCAAAAAAAATCTAAGATCTGTTGCACTCTTTTTCTTTATATTCTTTGAGAAACTAAATCCTTAGATTTAATTACCTGATAAATGTGAAAAAATTGACAGATAAACATAGTTATAGTTTTTTTGGTCAGAAAGTAGGTATAATTGTTCAAAGTTCTTCTAAGAGTGAACCGTTAATATTTTTTAAACTAATTAAAGCAAAGAATGACGGCACATGGGAAAAACCGAGTAAAGGAGAGGGTAAAACGATTAAATTCTCCATAGGAGAAATGGCGTGCATTCTCAGAGTGCTTACTAATAAAACAAATACTTGGTCAAGCTATCATTCCTATAAAGACAATAAAACTCAAATCTCTTTTAAATGGGAAGAAGGAGAAAAAGGAAAGTTATGGATTCATATAACCCCTTATTCTAAAGTGCTCGACTATTCGCAGTCAAAAATCATGGAAATGTTAATTGCTCATATCTTAGAAGAGAAGATCGAATTTGCCACTACTGGTTTTGTGAAAATTGTAGAAAATAAAGAAGTTTCTAATAGTCTAGTTGATGTTGGGGATAATCTAAAAGTTGTAGAAGAGAATATCGGTGCTAATGCATCTGGAAATAAAAATAGTGAAACAAGAAGATTAAAAGGTGAAATTAAAGGAGATACTGAGAAAGGGATTTTAATAAAATTAACTTCCGGAGAAGAACAATGGTTTCCTAAATCTTCTGTTCATAGTATTGATGACGAACCTCAGCTTTTTGATATTGATCTATGGGTATTGAAGAAAAACAAAATAGTAACTTAATTTTTTTTTAGTTTTTAGATATTTAATAGATTTGGGTCCGGAGATTAGAAGAAAAACTAATTTTTAAATAATTATAAATTCTACTAGAATCGTAATTCTTCCAGTGATCCCTATATGCATCATTATTTAATTTCCCTGTGATCTGAAACTAATAAATTACTATCGGTGGCTTTTTTAAGGAGTAAGGGTATTAATGAGTTTTTCTAACGTGCTTATTTTAGTTTCTAACCATTCTTTAAATAAAGGCCACTCTTTTTTAACAGAAGGAATAGGTTCAGACAGATTTACTTGAGGAACTACCTTAATACTGTTAGAAGTTTGTTCTCTCTGCTTTTTTAGGATCTGTTGATAGGGTTTGGGTTTCTGTGTTTTACTTACATCTATATTCAATACGTTTAAGATATTTTCAAATTCTTCTTTTTCGTGCTCATCAAATTGATACCCAGACATTTTCATTTGAGCCCATTGTCGTATGAACTCTTCAGGAATACCGAACTTCCAATGCCGATTGCGCAAATAGTTATAAAGCTCTTGGGGGTTGAATAATTCCTCTAACTCTAAATGGGAAGGATTAACTTTTTTCCTTCTGTACTCATGTATAAGCAGAATAAATTCCTTTCCGATAGGTTTATGGGTTGAGACAATTATCCTGTATTCTTCTGAAAAGTCACCTCTTGGCTCATTGGCCTTTACTCCGATTGATGTATTGTGAATTGAATCATGTTGAATTTCAGGGACTTCAATATCATAATATAAACCTGTATAATCTATAATTTGCTGCCAATATTTTTTTTCATATTCTTTCAAAATAGCAGGGAGGTCGGGTTTTTCTTCATGGTTAAGTTCTGTAAAAATTTTGGTGGCAGTCATTTTAATTTTCTGAATTTTATCTTGAAGAATTTCCTTATTTTTGGAAGTGGAAATTAATAATTTTTCAAATTCCAAATTAGAATTACTATTATAGTTATAATTTAAGAATTGGTTTGACTTTTTGTTATAAAATATGAAGGAGTTGCCATTTACTAACTCACTCAAATCTTTTTTTTCATTAGAATTGATTATACAATGAATATCATCTAATTCCATAATCGCTTTTATTTTTTGTTTATCTACGTTAGAAATAAAAAAGATTGTAGGGTTCTGAGAATAGTCGTTGTTATTTTCGAATTCGAGAATATCTTTTAAATTATGAAGAGCCGTTGATTCAAGATCTACTACATTATACCCAATTGTAAATATTTCTAAGAAGTGCAAGTGTTTGAGATCGACATAGGGAAAAATAACCAGATTCTTTTGGTTAAAAAACAATATATCCAAAAACTCTGGTTGGATGAAATCTATTCCTGTATCCATGATTCTCTCTCCTAAAAAAAAAAAAGAATGGTTATTTAAAATAGTTAAAAATAACTTGAAGTATTAGATCTTTAAAACAACTTACTACATTTTTACCTTGCAAAGCTTCTGTGGGGTACACAATATACTGACCTTCTGAATTTTTTTCTTCTAAGGGAAGGCCCATTTGCATTTTAAACTTTTTTATCGGGATTGCATTTTTCAAGTCTCGTTTATTCAACTGAACTAAGTAAGGAATGTCCACCGGCTTAGCAAAGCTTATTAATTCGCGGAAACTACGTTTATTTTGCTCCAGTTTTTCTGGATTAGAGTCTCCTACGAAAATAATCCCATCTGCACCATCTAATACATATTCTCTTGTACTCAAGAAACGCTCTTGGCCTGTACAAGTAACTATGTGACAAATGATATTAAATCTTACTCTGTTAAGTGCAAATTTGAATAACAGATATAAGGAATCTTCCCACAAAGTTCTCCCCTCGGTGGTTTCTATCGAATACCCCCTATTTAATTTTAAGAGATCGAACTTTTCCCGCAATCTGAAGAAATTTGTAGTTTTTCCACTTTCTCCAGGACCCCAATATACAATTTTAAACTGAATCATATTTTCTGAATCACTGAAGTCAAACTCTTCGCTTATTTCTACTTCTACTCTACCTAAATTCCTCTGTTCTAACATTTATGACTCACCTGACTTGAAGTTATGAAATTGTCCCTATTCTATCTGAAAAAATTTCTTTTTTAAGCTCCTTAATATGTTCTTTAAGTTCTTGCTCTGACATTCTTAGAGTCTTTTTCATGGTATCATTACGTTCAATTTCTTTTTTTATCTTTTGAGCAAATTTACTCATTTGCAGGATCATTACTCCTAGATTTACTTCATTATCGGTGAGGAGCACTATAAGTATGTCTCGTTTGCCTTTTTTTTGAAGTTCTACGTTTACAATTGATTTTACAAACAGTCGCATATCGCTATAGATAATCGTAGCACGTTCTAATGATTTTGTCTCAAAAAAGTCTTGTCCTTGACGTGCTACCCCATATAACGCAGCTCCGATCGAGCTTAAATCCCAGTAATTTAACTTCCTGTCAAACATAGAATCAATGGCTATAATTTTTGCATCTTGATCAATGACGATTAACCCATAAATGTACCCCTTTCTGGTAAGTGTGCCGTAATTGTACCTAATATCGTCTAATACTACTGTAATTTCATTTTCAAACAATACTCTTGGTATTTTTGTCATCATTTTTTTTCTTTTTTAGTGCTGTAATTTTGTTATTGAAATTAAAAACTATGACTATATATAAAGAAAAAATCAAGAATCTAAAAAAAATAAATACACATCCAAACTAATTAGTTTTAAATCGAGATTAAAATAAATTTCGTTATTTAATAATCATGACTTTAGAAGATCCAAAAAGAAAGAGGGGTTTAGAAAATTAATATCAACTAAAGGTCAATAAATAAATAATATAAAATCAAACTTTAATTTTTTTTGTTATTTTATTTTTATTTTAGCAAAATCAAAAATTTTAATTAAAAATTTCATTAAGAAGCTTTTGGCTGGTGAATTCCGTTATGCCAAAGGCAGTATTTATGATCCAAATGCGAAAGGATATTAGGATACTTTATTCCTACTTTTTTCAAAATGTTGTTCTTTTCTTTATAGAAAACTTACTTTTGTTTATTTAGACCTATTTTATTACGAGTTCGATGGAATGCGTACGCAGAACAATTACAGAGTGATCTTAAATTAGTTTGGAGAATTTTATCCTTTTGAGAAGGATCTAATTTATCGGTTATGTAAATTACGACAGCTACTTGAGTTGTTACACGAGGCCAAAAGTAATGCGCATCCAATTTCATTTTTAGAATTTTAACATTTTCCCTTGCTCTATTGTAATCAAAGACTGGAGCTAACCTGTAAAACTTATGTATATAGCTCTTAACCAAGGTAGTTCGGTTTTTTGAGTACAGAACATAGCTATTCTCATTTATAAATTTTTTAATACGAATTAGGTCTACTAAAAACCTGCTTACAATGTGATGAACAATGATAATGTCAATTTGTAACTTATTGCTCATCTGCCTATATAAAATTCGTGGTATAGCTCTTATCTCTTCCCTTCTCGTAGTAAAAGTAATATATCGGAACAAATAATTGAGGATACGTATTTTTTGCTGCCTATGAACCTTAAGATATTTATTTTCATCTTCCGGTCCCTGTCGAAGGTCGTACTCTTGACTTTTTAATGATTGAGTCATAATAAATACTAAATTTAAGATTAATCGTTAAATTATAACAGCACGAACATATTTATAAACAAAAAACGAAAAAAGATCCCAAACGATAACATTTTAATTAAAATTTAAGTCTATAGTAAGTTGGATGGGTTTAGTTTCTTCTCTTTTATGCTCGAAATAAGATTTACACTTTACATAGGAATCTGTTAATTTTTCTAAGTTTTTTGAAACTCTTTCCTTGTTTAGATGGTGTTCCTCACATAATAAGTAATAAATTTTTGATTTATGAGGCGAATTCCAAAAGAATTCATTTTCTGTTTCGTTTACATCAGGAAGTAAAAAGATTTTTCTCACTTCTTTTATTATCTCTCTTGATAGCATGGTAAAATCATACTTATCTTTTTCACACGATATTATGGTCTCAATATTTTTATGCTGTTTTATGTATTTTAACCCTTTTTTTGGACCAATGCCTTTTATACCCGGAAAATAGTCGGTTTCGATCAAGAGTGAAAGATCAATCAACTGAAAAATAGAAATATCTAAGAGTTTCAAAGTTTTTTGCAGGTTGGTTACCATCGGAACTATTTTCTCATATCTCCATTTACCTTGAACTTTTCTGCGTAGAGATTTAGATAAATTCTGAACTAAGTTCGGGCACCCAAACAAAAGTGAATCAAAATCTTGAGAATTTGAGAGTTGAGCAACACTTTTTTTTACTAAATGGGCACATTGTGCTTCTGCAGATGCTGGTGATTCTATATAAGGAACTCCAAGTGCCCCCAGAAGCTGTTTTGATTCTTCAAGGATATTTTGCCACATGTATTCTTTACTTAGTGCGATTTCTCTTGCCAAACCCCTACTTCCCTGCTTCATAGCTCCCTCATACCATTTTTTTGTAAATAAAAAATCTTTAAGCTGGTCTTTTGTAATTACTCGTTTCAATTCAGAGACTTTTCCATCAAACACAAAAATGGGAAATATCTTTTTGGAATAAAAGAAATTTACGCGGTATAAGAGATTATAGAGATGAGAGATCGGTCTTTGGGTACGATCTAAAATCAATTCTCCATACGATCCGTCGGGGGTCTTCCGAGTAAATCTAAATAAACTCATTATAATATTTGGTGCATCGATTGCAATAATATTCCCTGACAAATCTTGAAGCTCAATTTTTTTCCTTAAGATTATTTCTTGTAATTTGACTCCCATATTCAAAATATTAAGCAAGTCAATTTATTAAAAGAAAAAATTCTCTAAAACAAATCCTAAAAATCAAAACCACTTTTTCTTTAAAAAATATTATGAGATAACCAAATGTTATCAGTTTCATTCCATTTTAAATTCTTAAGTGGGTTATACGTTTTTAAGAAATTTAAATTTCCAAAGATAGATTTAATTAAATTTTTGCCATCAATCAGATCATTTAGTAGTAAATAATGCTTAATCTCCAAATACTCAAATAATAATTCAAATAATTTCTCAAATTCTCCAATTTCGCATTTAGGGAAATGTAGTTCAATCATCAATCCATATTCGAATTTTTCTTCATCATCAAATCCATCAATGTAAAACTCCCCTCCAATTTCATAGAAATATCCCACATTGAAAAAGCGAAACACTTTTATAAGAGTATTTATTGTTTCTTTCTTCACATTCGGAAGGATAGCATATATTTTTTCTTGAAATCCTAAATTTTTTAAAGATAAATAGGGGAAGATTAAGTTCTTCTTCAGTAGACCTGTTATGTGGTGTTCTTTTACATGAGTTTTCCCACTTAGGTAAGATTTTAAATCAATTGAATGCCAATTATAAATATCGGAGAGGGATTCAAATTCAGGTGAATCAGGTGTAAAACCTTCTGAAGAAAACTTTTCTTCTAGATCAAATATTTTTATTTCTGAAGGCTGGATGGCATAATTTTTATTAAATAGGACATTTTGCATGTAAATCTTAAACTTATCAAGATTATAATCCCAGCCGTCGGAATTTAAATTTGTATGAAACTGAAATATCTGGTAGATCTTTTTAACCGAAAATGCTACATATTCCCGTATAATCCTTTTTGATTTCGTTAACCAGTGTATATATTTCCGATTTGGCGAGCGATAAGGCATGAGATATTTGATGAGAAGCGAGTTTGAGTTATCTATACATGCGGGGTACTTTACTTTCTGAAATGTGTTTGAAAGAAGTAGCTTAAAATCTATTGCATCCATGTCTGTAGGATACAAATAAAGAAAAAATTGTTCAAATCCAAAATGTTGAAATGCTGGAATACATTTAATGGATTTCACGTAATTCTTAAAAAACTCCCCGGTTTTAATTTCTTGAAATTTCTTGGGATTTGCAAGGTTTACTTTAAGAGATTGATTGAATCGTACTAATTTATGTAAGTTAGTTGGTGTGAGATCAATTTTTTCTATCTCATCGTGATAATTCATTGTTTTTATTAATCTAGAAATGTGTTTTTCTTTAGACCAGAACTTGTGCTGAATTTTACTGGCTATAATTGGGAATTTTTTTAGAGGTTGTCCCAAGATTTTCTGTACATAGAGGAAAAATTGTTCAAAGAGATCTCTAGTATAGAAGAACTGTTTATTCTGAAAATCATAAAAATTTTTTCTTGATAATGCAGGAATCCATCCTTTCCATAAATAGGATTTTCCATATAAGAGATTTTCCTTGAAATTATTGTAGAGTATTGAATAAAAGTGCTCTCTCTCTCCTTTAGTCATATTAGGTGTGGATATTTCTACATAGATTAAGTCTTTTTTTGATTCTAAACCTTTAGTAAAATATATCAATACTCTAGGAAAATTCTTTTTTAACCTTTCCAACATTATTCGTGTATCTTTTAAATCAACTAAAATAAGCTGAAGATAATCCTTTTCTTTAAATATAAGTGTATTTATTAAAAGAGGCTGAATTATAGGTGGATTGTTCTTTAAAAATTTATCAACAATATTTTCTATTTCTTTAAATGTTATTTTATATAGCTTCCATTTCTCATAATTCTTTTTTAATTTCGCTTCTTTTTTCTTATGGATTTGATTTACAACTTCTTGATTTAGAAGTATTTTTTTTATTGAGTTCAAGTTAAATATTTTTAATTTGTAAAAAGAGTTGATTAAATCAGAGAATTTTTTAAGGTTCTCAATTCTTCGTTTATGAACCTTTTTAGATTGAAAGTAATTCGTGATTAATTCTTTAAAATTACTATTTTGAGCACAAATATTTTTAAATAAAATTTTGTCCTCAATTTGCTGAAATAAATTTTGATTTTCAACCATATCTTGTAACTGTGAATAATTTCTAATATTAGGGTTATTATTTAACACTTGTTCCATTAATTTCAAAAGAGGATATGACGTTTCTAGCATTGTTTTGATATAAAAAAATCCGAATTTTTTATTTGTTTCTAAGAAATGTATGAATTCTGTTGTTAGATCAATAGATTCATGGAAATTTTTTAAAATTTTTCTCAAATTTTTGATCTGTGCTCGTTCTGTTATTATTCCATTAAGCAGATCTGATTTTATTGTAAGTATCATGTCGCTTTTTCTTTCAAATCCTAACCCATTTACAGAGTAAAATCTGATCCTATCAAGTACTAAAAAATCAAGTAGAGAAAGTTCATTATTATCGTAATCAGTACCGAACCTTATTTTAAATTCTATTTCATTTTTCATATTATATTGATTATGATCAGGATTTATGATACGACGCTTTTTCGAATATTCCCTTAAATAATTCAAATTTACGTTATGAATATTTGTATTACATAATAAACAATCGTGTTTGGTTATATAACCAAACTCTTCTAATTTTTCAATAAATCTATAAAAATCATCTAAATAAATATTCGGGATAACAACATAACCTGAGATATCTACAGCAAAGCTATTGTATGAAACTTTTGGAGCTACAAAAAAAGGGAATTGATTCACCAGGTAATGCGCCCTATTTAGCAATGGATTAAATCTTATGAAGATGGTAATAAGGCATACATTTATCGTATTCCAATTTAATTGATAAGAAGGTGCGATATAACTATTTTTTTTAACCCAATCCATATTTATGGTAAATTTTCTTAGGCTTAACTCCGTCTCTAATTCACCGCTCTTCTTAAATTCCTGAAAATAGGTTTTATAATTTAAAATATTGGTATAAGTCTTTACTTTATAAAATATTTCTATTATA
>CAZRBD010000130.1:0-11415 GCA_964598265.1 uncultured archaeon | reverse complement strand
TTTTATAGTTATAATATTTTTTAAAAATATAAATTATATTAATATAAACTAATAAACCTTTTTTTTTTTTTAAATAAAAGGAGTCTAAGCTGTTATTTCTAATCCATTTCTAGCGATTTCTTTAATTAGAATTTGGTTCACTAATTTTTTGGCGCTATTTGGAATATCATTATAAGGAGTTATAATCTGATTAATGTAAATATCATCCCTATAAGGATGGGGTCGTACTTCTTCTAGTATCATCTTAATTAGGGAAGCGTGTGGGTACATATAAAATTTCCTATTTTTCAGTTGACATTAAGGAAGATTCAAATTTTGCTTTCCACCCTAACTTTATATTTAATTATCCATGTTTTTAAAAGTGTTATTTCTTTTTTTCTTATAACATGACTGAGGAACATATATCAAATCCAAAATTTGGATTGCCATTAGGAACGAAAGCACCATTAATTGATTCTAAGGACGTTTTTGAAAAAAACATTAATACGACCGAAATCCTTCAAAATCATCGTGGTGTGCTCATCGATTTTTTCAGAGGTGCTTGGTGATACTATTGAAAAATTCAGCTATCTAAATTCAATAAAGCTGTATCTGAATTTAATAAAAGAAATGTAAAGCTTATAACAATCGCATCAGACAAGGGGAGACCGTTGAAAAAACTAGCCGAAAAAGAAAATTATAATTTTACCGTTATTGCGGATCCTGAAGTGAAAATATCAAAAGAATACAATGTGTTTGGTAAACCTATTGATTACGAGATGATAAAAGTTGAATTGGCAATACCCTCGACCTTTTTAATAAATCCAAAAGGAGAAATTGTGTGGCGATACATTGGAACTAAGACTAATAGACCTAAAATGGAAACAATAATAAATGCAATTGACGAAAAATTATGAATAAATTCTGCAATAATGGATGATTCGAGCATAAAAAAACGAGATGCTCGCGGACAACCTTGCCCAGGTTTGTAGATTTAAAAATTTAAATGGGAATAATAATGTTCTAAAATTTATTTCTATTTTTTTATTTTATGATCAGACAAAGCGAGAGAAATTTACTTTGCTTTTACTAGAATAAACGTTTTTCCTTCCCTATAGGATGTTTTATGCGTTTTAAAATTTTTTTATGAAAATAATCCTTTATCAAAATAGAGTTAATAATGCTTTAATTCCCTTTTTTCCTTCTGGATCTTCAATACATTCTAAAATTCTTTTGGATAATTCTTTTTTTTTCTGGAAATAAATTTTCATTATCTCTTTTAAAGGCTTATTTGGATAACGCTCTGAAAGAGCGAGATCTCTTCTTGGACAACCTCCGCTTCTCATACAGCAGTATGAGATTGAACCAAAACATACTACTTCCGAATCCCAGTCATTTTCTTGTGAAAATTCTTCTTTTATTCTTATAAATTCTTCAGCGCTTAATCCAAGTTTTTTCAACGTAAGATCTCTTTTACATTTAAAACCATATGTTAATGAACATCCAGGTTTACAGCAAAAAGTTAATCCGCGATAATCAGCATCCATACAAATATGAATCGGAGCGTTTTTCCAGCCTGAAATTTCCCTAATTTTTTCGGGATCGATTTCTTCCATTTAAAATTGAGATTTTTATACTTTATTTTATTAGAAAATAGAGCAGTCGATATTAAATTTCACGTTTATATTCTATAATGATTAAAAGGAGGGCCTCGAGGGGGAATCGAACCCCCCTCTAAGGATTCACAGTCTTACTGCATAAATTCCCTATGGAGAACTTATATCTCAATACTAACCGCTGTACTACCGAGGCCAAAATTTTTATTGAAATCTGAAGAAAATAATGAATAGTGGTAAAAAAAATTTTGTATAATTTTTCTCCCTTTCTCACTCATTTATTATTTCTAAGAGATAGTTTAAAAAGTGATTTACTGCATCTTTCAAATCCCATGAGTTATCTATCATTAAATTATCCTCTGAAAATGTTTGGTGTGTTCTGGCTCGTTCAATTCTCTCCTTTAGAAGATTTTTTGCCCCTCTTCCTCTAATTTTAATTCCTTTTACCATAATTTCGATGGAGCTCATAATAAAGATAATTCTGACATTTCGAAATAACTCTCTCGCTTTTTTGATTAAATTATCAGTGAATCCAATTAAGTAAATTTTATTGTAATAACTGCGTTTATCCAAATATTTATTAGAAGGATAATATAATAAATCTGTAATTAATTTTTAATAACGGTCAACAAATTATTGAAAAGTTATTAATATGGCTCTAACACAAATTGAATTAGTAAGCGGTATATTTAGTCTTGTTTTTATTAGTATAGCAATTATAATCGGTCTCTTAATTATATCTAAATATTTCAAATATAAAAAAAATATATTACTTTTAGTAGGGTTTGTGTGGATAATCATGAGTGAAGTATGGTGGTCTTCCTCATTTTCCTTTATAGTAACATTATCTACTGGAATTGTATTGACTGATGAAACATATTTCTTCATTGGAAATCTTTTTGTTCCTCTAGGGATTTTATTATGGATGAAAGCATTTACCGATTTAAAATATAAAGATAAACAGAAAATAATTCTAATAATTTTTGCAGTAATTTGCACGCTCTATTATGTTACATTCATTCCAATCATTTTTATTGATGTAAGTGTTATTGGAGAGATGAGAAGTGCCGTAGACGCTAATTATACACCCATTGCATTAGTTTTTCTTCTCACAGGATTATTTACATTTGTAATTTCAGGATTAATTTTCGCTCGAGAATCTTTAAAGTCTGGTAATTGGGAGATAAAAATCAAAGGAAAGTTTCTTATATTAGCATTTGTAATGTTTGGTATCGGAGCAGGATTGGATGGTCTTAAACCATATTTCATCAGCCCAACTTTCCTAGATGTTGTGTTGATAATTGATAGAGTAATTCTAATCTTTAGTGCCTTCTCCTTCTATTGTGGTTTTATTCTTCCAAAATTTATTAAAGAGTTGTTTAGTAAAGAAGATTAATTAATATAGAAAAAAATCATAATAACTTGAATTTTTTTTCAAAGTAAAGTATACAGAAAATAAGAACTACGTTAGTTATAATAAATAAAAAAAGATATTAAAACACTAATTTTATTCAAATTTATTAATTTTCTTTCTCTTTTGTGAAATTTAATAGATAATCTAAAAATTGATGAATTGCATTATCCAAATCACCGGAATTGTCAATAATGAAATCTGCTTCTGGAAATGTTTGAAGTTTTCTAGCTCGCTCAATCCTCTCTTTGATATTTCCTTTACTCTCCCTTCCCCGGTTTTTTACTCGTTGTACAGTAATATCAAAAGGAACTCTAATAAAAACCACTTTTACATTCTTGTACTTCAATCTTGCTTTTTTAACTATTGTCCGACTAATATTTGCTAATACAGGATGACCTTTCTTTAGCCATTCTTCTATTTCTACAGGAATACCATAATATAATCCATAAATTTGCCATTTTAATGCGAATTTTCTCTTGTCCGCCATGGTTAAAAATTCTTCCGGGCTTATATAATAATTTTTTTCAGTTTCAGAAGGTATTCTCGTAATATATCTCTTTACATGATAAATTTTTTTTAAATTGGGGGGGTATTTGCTAATACAACCAGAAATGATCGAATCCTTACCGGAACCGGAGTTTCCTACAACTAAAATTAGTGTGCCTGGATAATATATTGCCATATATTTTATTATTTAATTACTGAATCTCTTAGAATATAATCTTATAATATTCAATTTTAATTTATAATCTATGACTTCGTAAGAAATTAAAATTTTTTTAAAAAAGAAAGAGAAAAGTGAGTTAAAATTAATTAAACTTTTAAGAATAATTAACGATATTAATTTTGGAATAAAAAAAATCAAATTTATTAGAATTACTTAAAATTATAATTTGAGAAATGGTGAAAAAAAGTCATCAGAACACCTCTAAGGTCTCAGATATCCCTGAAAGTTACCAAAGATATATAGATGGAATTCATAATATCTCAAGGAAAAAAAAAGGGGGATGGGTTACAAATAAAGAAATTGCAAAAAGTCTTAATGTGGAGCCCGCTTCGGTATCTGGTATGTTAGAAAAACTCAAAAATAAAGGACTTATTAAATGGGAACCGAGAAAATCCATAAGATTAACTGAGGAAGGTAAAAAGATAGCAAGACAATTAAATGAGACACATTCCCTACTTCACCAATTTTTTGCTGAAGTTTTAAAAATAGATGATTCTGACATAATTGAAAACCTCTCTGATGAGATAGAGCATCATATTACTCGAGATGTTAAAGCGTCTTTAGAAGAATTCCTCTCAAAATATTTAGATGGGTAGATTTAATTACTATTCTTAATTCTTTGAATCAATCCGTCTTAAATTTATTTTTATTAGGAAATAATATGTCTGATGAATTAAAACAAAAAATTCAGAACGTTCAAAAAAAATTTGAGAATTTCTCAAACTTTATCGAATTACATGATTTTAGAACATTTTTATTATTTACTCTTACTAGTCAAGTCCCTACAAATATATTAGCTCAGATTGGCTTAGGTGGGAGTAAAGAGGTTATTAATTTACCTTATAATCCAGTTTTTAACGTTTATTATCAAAAAATTAATTTGATGTCATCTGGTACTATGATAATATATGTTAAAAGTGATCCAATTTCTGATGAATTTACGCTGGGTAAGGATGATCCTATAATCAAATCCTTCTTAAACCCGAATGAGATCAGCTTAGCTTTTAGAGGTAAAGAAAAATTCCTTCTACCTAAAATTAGTGATTGTAGTACTTTCAATACTGATGATGATTATAGTTTAACCGTTAAAGTAGATGATTTATTTCATTCCTTAGAAAGTTTTTTAGCTGTCACCGAACCAAATTTGCTTTTTATATTAGATGCTAAAGATAATTCAGAATCTGATTTACTTTTTACATTTAACCTAATGCCAGAGATGCCGAGTAAATTAAATAAAAAAGTTCTAAAAATTGATATTTATTATGATACCGAACATAAAACAAAAGATAAAACGTATGTAAAGCGTCATGAGGATTATAGTATAAGTTATTTAGATGATATTATAGATGTAAGCCATACAGATTTATATAAATCAGCATTTTCTTTGATAATACATATAAAATCTTTTGATAAACTATGAAGAAATAATTAATTGCTATTATCATATTTCTCAATTTTAGAAATTAAAGAATATTTGTTACGTTAATACCACTAAAGCATTTATCAAAGGTGTGAATGTTTTATATTTGTGAGCTATTAATCAATTAACATCATTAAAGGATTAATAATATCAATTTATAAAACATCCGACAAATTATTTTAATTAAATATAAGATCTAAAAGTCTTAAAATTAATTTTTAATTGAATGGGTTGTTAAATGAAAATAATTACCATTAATTTACCAGAAAAGTATCTACAGGCAATTCAAATTTTAATGGATATGGGTCTTTATCCTTCGCGAAGTGAGGCAATAAGAATTGCTCTAGGTAACTTCCTAAATAATGAATTAAAAATGTTCAAAGAACTTGAAGACGACAGCTTCAAAATGTTAATCAGAAGTAAATCGTCTAATAACAATTAAATTTCTTTTTTTTATTCATATCTAGTTTTTTAGAAGCGCAGTATCAACATATAGTATGAATCTTTTTTTAAGTATCAAATTTAAATAAAACCAAGAAGAAATTAGTATTATATTAAATAAAAATTAAACCCATCGAAAGAACAAAATGAGAATAGAAGCGAACCATATTCTAACACTATTGACATTGTTTAGCAGTGCGTTATTCAGTATAATTACTCCTATGTCTGAGGAAATTTCAACTGCATTAAATTAAAATGTTTTGTAATGGAAATGGAAATTAAAGCAGAAATTTGTACCGGTTGCGGACAGTGTGTGGTTTTTTGTCCAGTTAATGCAATAAGTTTATTTGATAAAAAAGCAGTGATCAACAAGAAGCTCTGTGTGGAGTGTGCAGTTTGTTACCGAAATGCAGAGTGCCCGGTTAAAGCATTTCACCTGACACGATTAAAATGGCCTCGTGTTATCAGGAGCCCGTTTAGTAATGTTATCGCTACTCATAAGATTTCCTCTATCCCTGGAAGAGGAACAGAAGAAATGAAAACTAATGACGTCACAAATAGATATAAAAAAGGAGAAATCGGAGTTTCCATTGAGTTAGGACGCCCAGGAGTGGGGACCTATCTTAAAAACATAGAACTTTTTACTACTAAACTCTCCACAATTGGTGCTGAATATGAAGAAAAAAACCCTGTAACAGCTTTAATAATTGATGATAAAGGACATATTAAAGAGGATGTCAAGGAGGAATATGTCTTATCAGCAATTATCGAATGTAAAGTACCTGTGAGCAAAATAAACCAAGTTCTTCAGATCATCAGAGATGTAGAAAAAGATATTGATACCGTATTTTCTGTTGGCATAATCTCAAGAATAATTGAAGACGAAATAAAGTACATCCCTAAAATTATTACAAAAAATGGTTTTGAAGTAAGACCTAATGCAAAAATAAATATTGGATTAGGTAGACAGTAAATTTTGGAGGGAGAATATAGTTATGACTCATTCATTACATCGCAAAGGGAATAGAACAGAATTAAAAAATGATTATGTAATCTTAGCAATGGTTGCAGCTGATTTCAATGATAAACATGAAAATTCACGCGACAAATTATTGAGTATCGGAAACATACTGAAAAAACACAATCCAATTAATATAATGCCTGAAGCAGGATGGAAAATCTCACCCGTAATAACAGCAGCTTATACGGACATAGAATCAGTAAGAAAGGTCGTAACTGAAATTAAAGGTAAAAATTTTGGAATTTCCATAGTTATAAGTGGTTTAATTTCAGAAATTGAAATATTATTGAAAGAAATTGATCTAAAACCGCATACCATTCACTTTTCTTTAGGTATATTTGGGAAAAAAGAATTTTTACCTTCTGAAGAAACCTTAAAAATTACATCTATGTGTGGTCATCATTGTATATCACCAAAATTCGTTATTAATCTTGGAAAACAAGTGCGTTTAAAAAAGATTCCAATGAATAAGGCAATTATGAAATTGTCAAAACCTTGTGTTTGTGGAATTTTCAATCAAAAGCGAGCCCAAGAAATTCTAGAATCCATGATTAAAAGAGACCAGGTGAACTCTGAATAATATTCATGTCCTTTAATTAAGATGCTATTTTCCGAGAAAAAGAAATAAATTAAAAATTATAAATAATCTTATGTAGAGTATATTGTAAATAACACTATTCTTAAGTTTAAATCATGAGAGTTGCACGATATTATAGTAATGACGATATTAGGATAGATAACATACCTAAACCAATTATAGGTCCGGGAGAGTTCTTAATTAAGGTTAAAAAATCAGGAATTTGCGGATCAGATATTCTTGAATATTATAGAAAAGCTAAGATGAAAAAATTGGGTGTTAATTCCTTAATATTAGGTCATGAAATTGCAGGAGATGTTGTTGAAAAAAGTGAATCGGTTAAACATCTTAAAGTTGGGGATAAGGTATTTGTTTCTCATCATGTACCTTGTTTTGAATGCTACGAGTGTAAACAAGGACACGAAACAGCATGTGATCTACTTCATAATACGAATTTTGATCCTGGTGGTTTTGCTGAATATGTCAGAATACCAAAAATCAATATCGAAAAAAAGGGAGTTTATGTTTTAGATGATAATGTATCTTATGAAGAAGGAGTATTCATAGAACCTTTGGGTTGTGTATGCCGTGCACAAAGGTTAGCAAACATTAAAAAAAATCTTACTTTTTTGATATTGGGATGTGGAACTTCTGGTTTATTACATATTCAGTTAGCTAAACTTAGGGGTGCAAAAAGAGTAATTTCAACTGATATTAATAAATATAGAATGCAAAAAGCTAAGAAGTTTGGAGCGGATTTTATTTTTGACGCAAAAGAAGATTTAGCGGAAGAAATTAAGAAAATAAATAATTATAGATTAGCTGATGTAATAATTGTCTGCACAGGGGCATTATCTGCAGCAAATCAAGCTCTTGAATGCGCAGCTCCCGGAAGTAAAATTATTTTTTTTGCCGTTCCAAAACCGGGGATAAACCTTGAGATCCCATTAAATAAGTATTGGAGAAATGAAATTACAATAATGACTTCTTATGGTGCTGCACCTCAAGATCTTGATGAAGCCTATAACTGGATCTTCTCAAAAAGAATAAACGTTTTGGACTTAATCACTCATAGATATCCTCTTTCATTGGCAGGAGAAGCATTCAAGGTTGTGAGTGCTGCTAATGAATCGTTGAAAGTAATTTTAGAGCCTGATAGAGGCTAATATTTACTCCTCTCAATATGTTTACTTATTATTTCTGATTCCCAATAATTATAAATCTCTAAAATATACCCTTTCATTTTCCTTTTAGGAAAAAATAAATCTAATTCAAGGAAATCTTCAATAGTAACTGCGGAATTTTTAGATGTTTTAAGTGAAGAAATTGCTTGATCGACTATTATTTGATTTTTTTCGATTTTATCCCTCATATATTCAAATGGTGCTGTATCTAGATTTATAACAATATAGGAATGACTAGACGTTAGAAATTTGGCCTGGTTAAGAAAAATAGATTCTGCTAAGTCAATATCTTTCAGATATTGAGATATTGAACATTCACTAAACCCATACCAAGGTCCAAATCCATCTATTTCTGGTTTTGGGCGATCAAAACCTAAACAACTAATATGTAGAATTTTATATGCTGGTAATAAGAACCCAACATGAGCTTGCGAATGACTTTTAAAATGAATGGTTTCAATAACAAAATCTTCAAATTTTAATTTAATGCCAGGTTTAAATGGTTTTACACTATTACAAGGGTTAAACCCATTATCCTTAGCAAATTTTTCTATTATAGAATATTCCATTACATTATTAAAGCCAAATCCTTCATAAAATTTGTATAAGTCTAACAGAAAAGAATTTTCTGGAATTGGAGCATGGATTGTAGCTCCGAGTGATTCCCACTGATGTATATGGGTAATATGATCCATATGGCAATGAGAGCATACGTAATCCGACACTGGACCATATACATCAGAAATGTTTTGGATCAAATGTGGTTCAACATTCAGATCGAGTGCAATTGTTAATTTATTTCTACCTTCCTTGGGTAATATAAGAAGACCATCACAGCATGAAAAATAGGATGGCGGTTTAATTTGATGTATAAGTAATATATCCTCACTAACTTCAGAAATTTTTAGATTATTTGACTTTGAAATAGACATTAGGATAAAGAGTTTAACTGTTTTGAATCAGTTGTAATTAAGAATAGAGGGCAATTTAATAACTTAGTGAAAGCATTAAACTTCCCACGCAAATATGTCATTTCGATAATAAAAAAAAAGGAATTATATATTGTTGTTTATCTCTTTTTTGTTAAAACAATGGTTTCATTTTATCTTCTTGTTGTAAGAAAGTTAGGCAAAATAGCACAAGTAAAATTATGGATAATACCATCGAGACGTATACCATTGCGTTATAAGCAGCGAAATTAATAGTAGTTGCTATCAAACTAGCAACTAACAAAAAGGATTCGATCAGTACTAGAATCCTTATTTCCTTCCATTCTTTAGCAAGAATTGCTAAGAGTGAACCAATTGTAAGCCCCACAAAAAGCGCACCGAGCATCATGGTAACAGCTCCCAATGCTGGTGTGTAAGTAAAACCATAAAGAGGAGCAGTGATCTCTGGAATCCAAAACAAAATAGTAAAAATAATCCCTGTTATAAAATGGATTACAAAAGTTATTTTGGTAAATTTCAAAATTTCTTCAGTCATATTTTAAATCACTTTATTCTAAAATCATTTTATTCAATGATTTTGATTAAATATCTTTCTTTGTATATAAATGTAGAAAGCACCACGTTATAAAAGTAGAAGTAAGTTTCATTTTGAAACTACGCTTAAATTCAAGAGTGCTAATTAGAAATAAAAGTGAAATTACTTGGTATTTTTGCATTAAAAAAAAAGTATAGTAAAAAAAGAAAATATAATTGATATTAAAGCCCTTTTGGACCTTGTTGATAAATCTGGTATGCATCATCAACAGAAGCATTCTCATGCACAATAGCTCTAACAGCTTTAATCATTCCGATAGGCGAATCACTTTGGAATATATTTCGGCCCATGTCGACGCCGACAGCACCCTTATCAATCGCATTTCTGCTCATTTGTAATGCATCTCTCTCCTCGATTTTCTTACCGCCTGCTATAACTATCGGAGCTGGACAAATACTTGTGACATCCTCAAAATTCTCACAATAGTACGTTTTAACAAATGTGGATCCCATTTCAGCAGCCATTCTACTCGCCATCCCTAAATATCGTGCATCTCTTACCATTTCCCTTCCCACAGCAGTGACAGCAAGCACAGGTATCCCATATTCTACACTATAATTTACCAGCTTAGAGAGGTTCATTAAACTTTGCTTTTCATATTCTCCACCAACGAAAATAGAACAAGTAATAGCAGAAACGTTTAACCTAATAGCATCTTCAATTGAAACATTAATTTCCTCATTTGAGAGTTCCTTTAACATTGAAGCTCCAGCTGATACCCTTAAGACAATTGGTACGTCAAGTTCAGAAGGCACACAATTTCTAAGCATACCACGCGTAAGCATCAGAGCATCGGCATACTCAAATAAAGGCTTCATGTCAGTAAAGCATTTTAATTGACCTGGAATATTTCCAAAATAACCGTGATCAATAGCTAGCATTACACAATGTCCAGATTTAGGTTTAATTATCCTGTTTAATCTGTTTTGGAAGCCCCAATCGCCAATTACTACCATTTCATTTCATTCCTCCAAATTTAGTTTTAATTAAATTTTAGATTATTCTTTAAGTAAATTAACAATCAATATTTTATTTTTTCTATTAAAAATCGATGAGGTAAGAGAAAAAAGAATTATTAGAGCACACTTAAGAATTCTTCGACTTTATTTTTGATTTTAGAAACAGTTTTATAAGAAATATTCTGTCTAATGAATTCTTTTATTAAGGTTAATCTATATTTGTTAATCTTTTTAATATTAAGGGTTTTAGTAATTTTCTCTATCAAATCGTCTTCATAGATTTCTTTTACATCATCAAGGATTAAAATTGTACAATTAACTTCATCAATAAGCTTAGTAATATCCTGTTGCATTAGATTTAATTGTTCTTTTTCATCAATAATTTCTAAGGCCCGTTTAATAAGTTCTTCCTCAAATTTTAGTTTTGTTGTCCATGGTGTTTGGTAGATATATTGCTTTATATCAATTACTAACGAATTTCTTTTTTTTAGTTTTATGTTTTCAATTTCATTTTCTTTTAATATGTAAACGT
>CAZRBD010000129.1:0-11424 GCA_964598265.1 uncultured archaeon | reverse complement strand
TGATAAAGATGGGAAAGTATCTTTTAACTTAGGTCCTTGCAAAGATTCTTAACTACTGAAGAAGGGTTTTTAAACTTTACCTCTGTTCCTATATATTGAAAGGATTTAATAAAAAATAATTAAATTACCTGAAAATAAATGAAAAAATAATTTTCAAACTTTTAACATCATAGGCGACTACAAATCTTGAACCAATAATGTAAAAAGGAGATATTTTGACTCAAAAATAATCTAAATTATTTAGAGGTTTATCAATTATTAATATTTGGTGAATTATCCAAGTTCTGAAAAGATTCGCTTTTCGAACTCTTGGATCTTTATAAATTATATTTTGTTGATAATTCTTCTATTCCTACCTTCAAAAAACCCTTTAGCTTGGATTTTGTATATTCCAATTACCTTCAAAATATTATTCACCATATTTGGTCAAACCTTTTAAGTTAATGAATAAATGATAATAATTATGAAAAAAGGAAATCATGTTCTGATATATTCAATTTTGCTAATTTTGATATTATGGGTTTTTTATTTTTCTGGTTGGGAGCAAATAGTAATCCTTCTAACTATAATAAATGCAATTCTGTATGGAGTGCGAAAGCCATTGAATGGTCTCACGGCATTTTTATTCAAAAAGAGTAGGGGTTATAGGATTATAATATCTATGACGCTTAATTTGATATGGAGTTTTTTTTTATTATGGTTATTATTTACAATCTCAGCCGAACTTTTTATCGCAATCATTTCTTTTTTGATTGTCGCAATAGCGTTAAACTTTAGAAATGTAGTTAACAATATTGTTTCAGGAATTCTTTTATTGACGACAAAGCAATTTGAAATCAGTGATTTAATTGAAACGAATAGAATTCAAGGAATTGTGAGAGAAATAAACTTAAATTACGTAAAAATTAGCGAATTTGATGGAGTAAATGTTATTTTACCTAATAGTAATGTTTACGGTTCAACGATAACAAAATTTACACATAGTAAATTCAAGATTTTCAAACCAATGGAACGGGACGAATTTGAAAAGAAAAGATATTATCGGAGATATTTGAAAACAATAAACAAAATAATTTCAGCAAAAATAAAAACTACAAAATATGTTAAACAAGTTGAAATTCTAGGGAAAATTAATCCGGAGAATCTTACTAAAGTCTTATCTGAAATATTTGATCAATATGAACCAATCTTTGGGATACGTCCCGATTATTCTATTGACACCACTAGATATGGTCGAGTTCGTATTAATCTGTATGTAATGTCAGAAAAGCCGATAATTGTAATTAATTTTATTGATGCATTTTTGAGAGACTTAGTTTATAAATTGTATTCTAATGATATCTATCTAGATTGGAAAAAAAAGGAAACTAAATCCCCACCAGAAGAAAAATCTAAAAAGGGGGTAGTTAAAAAATAATGGCAGTATTTAGAACTGATCTTGAGGCTCTAATATATATACTTATTATTGGAGTTGGTTTATATCTTATAAATTTGATATTCACTTTATTTATTCATAGAATCAAAAAAATTCTTCCTGAAACTAAGAACAAAATAAAGTTCCTTATCAGATTATTTTCACTTGTAAGCTTTCTATTTTTTTTAATCGAAGGTTTCCCTTCATTCACAACAATTCCTTCTGAATATACAGTATTAATCACGGGGGCAGTAAGTACCGCTATTGCTTTCGCAACAAGTGATATTTTTTCTAATTTTATTAGTGGGATTCTGATTTGGTTAGTTGATCCTTTCGATCTAGGAGATGTTGTAAATATAATGGGGCATAAAGGAGTAATAAAGTCAACTACTCTTGCTAAGGTTACAATTGAGACTTTTGATAGAATAATTGTGCAAATATCGAATTCTGATGTATTATCCTCTCCGATTCTAAATTATACGATTAAATTGAAAGGGAATAAGAATTTTTTCCGGTTTAAAAGACAAATTCAATTTCCACAAGA
This sequence comes from uncultured archaeon, assembly GCA_964598265.1. Classification (GTDB taxonomy): domain Archaea; phylum Asgardarchaeota; class Lokiarchaeia; order Sigyniarchaeales; family SOKP01; genus Loki-b32. The sequence goes on along the minus strand of CAZRBD010000129.1, from coordinate 9,466 downwards.
TCTAGGACACACTAGACTTGATATTGATATTTATAATGAAGAAATGCGAAAAGGAGAAGAAAATGAATTAAGAGAATTTCATGATTTGGTAATCGAAAAAGATAAATCTGAAATTTATTCGTTTACGTTTTCAATGCGTGTTCCATTTGAAAGATTTAGGATTAAAGTGGATAAAATAGAAAAACTTTGCATGAAATATAAGGAAATTTTCGACTATTCCCCAAAATTCCATATATTTAATTTCAGTAATGAGATATCCGTAAAATTTAGAATTCTAACTTTAGATTCTGAAAAATTGCTCAATTATCAAGCAGAATTTGCTAATAACCTGTACATTATAATTCTAAATAAAGAATCTTAGAGATTTTTTGACATTATCAGTTTAATTACAGTAGAATTTGGTTTTCTACATCACATTATTTCAAAAGCCAATTATTATATGAAATTATTAATAATAGAGCCTATTCATATTTTTGGTTTAAAAATTTCACCGGATCTTATCTATTCGTATATTCCTCAGCAGTCTATCATTTACGGGGTTATAATCTCCATATAGCCCCCTATGATATTTCGAGAAATATAAGATCCGAAAAAGTTACACTAATTCCTTTAAGTTTAAAAAAGATATATAAACAAGGAGGGAAAAATCGATAATAATTACGATAGACATTATCGGAAACAGAGATTCTGTCGTATAATTCATTAAAGAAAGTGATAAATTCATCTTCAAGGTGGTAAAACTCCGATATCTTTAAAGAATCTAGCGATTTAATAAAAGTAGCGCCAATTGACACTCTGAGGATTGCTTTAATATTGGCGAGTTTAAAATTTGTTTTGTTTTTAATCTGGTAATAATTTTTACCTTGGTTAAATAATTGTAAAACTGTATCCTTCTTAGATTGAGATAACATAAGAAATAATCTTTTTTTAACTTGTAATAGAACTTACCTTATTTAAAGAAAAATTTGTGTTAAGTTCTTCATTATCTTTTATATTCCCAGTTTAGAATACTTAAAGTTAGGATGACTTCTCCAACATTTTTAGGGTTTATTATACATGTTGAAACCTTCAATTCCCCTCCTTTTTAAAATTACATTATTAACTTGTTGCGTTTTTTGCTTTTTTCTGCTTTAACCTTATCTAATAAAAACTCATTACAGTATTCTTCAACGGGAATCTTATAGTCTAATGGATAACTATCATAAATATCACAAAATCCTTTAGAGTCGAAATTTTGGCAATTATCACACCATATCACCTTCCTTGGCTTTTGTGGGAAATGGCCTTTATCCTCAATATGTTCTATGTTTTCTCTATATTTGTTCAGAAGTCCATTTATCTTTTGGTTATGAACCATTGTCCATTTATTTCTAAATTTCTTACTTTTATTATATTCTAAATTCTCAAGATTTTCCTTTTGTTTATAGATGGCTATAGATTTTTTCAAAATTTTCTTATTTTTATCTACAATCGATTTTTCTATTTTTTCTAATTCTTTATCCTGATATTCCTTAGCTTTTTTTTTAATCATTTTTTCGTTTTGCTGTAAATCATTCTGAAAATTAATAACCTTATTAGAAATTGACGATAAGTATTTTATTTTCCCCCGGATTGTGCTGTTCCATATTTTACGATTACAGGTTAAGCATTTAATATATACTATCATCATAAAGCTGTCTTCTTCTTTTCTAGGTAGGAAATTCTTTATTATTAAATTATGCTCGAAATGAACTTTAATCCGCTTAAATGTTCTCTCTCTTGTACCAAACTCATGTGACAAGAACACTTTAATCTTTTGTATATTTTCTTCTTCCACTTTCCTCACAAATTTTTTATTAAGTTTTTAAAGATTATGAAGTTTTCTGACTATTATAAACATTATAATTCCGGATTCAAAGTTAATTATTGATAATTTCTTTTTTTTGAATTTCTGGTCTTTTAACCATTTAATCTTCTGAATTTCAGTAGTAAAGACTACATCAACAGTAATGCTGTAGTTAAGTTGAATTCTATGAACATTGATATTAAGAAGAATTATCTTTCAGTTCCTCTCTCCACTCTTTTATCTGAGTGGCATAATCTCTTTTAAACGATTCTACACAATTTTCAAGAGGAGTCAACGTGTCGTCAATAAGGTTTTTCATGATTGTATTAACATTTTTTAGATTAGCTTCTGATTCAAAACCCGAGAAAAATGATGGAAAAATTTATTAATAAAATCTACACTTCTAAAATAAATTTTTAATTCATTGTGGGAAGAATTATATTCGAATAATATATTGTTTATTAAAACCACAAAACTTTTTTTTTAATTAAAGGTAAAAAGTGTATTAATCATGGTTAAAAAGGCGGAATTTTTAGTGATGCCGAAGTTGCATTCCAGATTTCATGACGCTAAACTAGAGAGTGTATTAATTAATAAATCATTAGAATTCTTAACAGGTGAAAAAGCACCCGCACCTTCTTTTTTATTTCTTTCAGGAGCTTTTTTTGATGTAAAATCCTTTGCTTACTCGGGATTACGAGCTTGGAAAGGTGCTGTAAAACCTTCTGAATCAAATGGTGGTAGACGACCTGTCTTAGAAGCTACTTTTGCATCATTATCCGTATATTTAAGTTCACTTTTAGCTCTTCAGGCAGATTTTTATTTTGCGTACGATGAAATTAAAGAAATCTTATTAGAAAAAAAAAGAGAAGATCTTTGGGCTATTGTTTCAGAAAAATTACCATTTATTTCTGTACCTCCAAAAGAAATGTATGGGTCTCTAGTATCACCAATTTCTCCCTATTTCGTAATCAAACAAGATGAGAGTCTCACCATAGGAGAGATTTATCCATCGGCATATCTATCTCAGATTATCAAAAATATTAAAACGAGATTCTTTATTTTTTTCCAATATCAAGGTTATTCTGCATTTGGATTTTTTAATGCTTTACCTGATCTTTCTAAGCTTGGATTTGAGGAAAAAGCAAGAGATTTTGAGAGCGACCCTACTTCAGAGAATCTGACGAAGTATTCTGAAAATGCGAAAAACATAAAAGAAATATTAATAGCACTGATAAATGCTCATAACAATGCATTCCTTGAGCAATTTTTAATTCCTGATTATGAATTATTACTAAATCGACTATTAGAGGGTGAGACATAGAAGAATGGTAAATATAGGACTTTTGGGTGATGTTAGCGTCGGAAAAACTAGTCTTCTTCGACTTTTTGTTAGGTATTTGAAAAAAGGCGATATTGAAAACGTAAAAGGTGGCATAAAGTGTTCGATTGTAAAAGCTGATTTTTCAGGAGAAGCTACTATACCTGGCGGAGATAAGGAGGATGCGCTCAATGAAAAAGAAACAAAAACAATTCATCCAAATAGAATCGTTTTCAGAGAAGATAGTTCAAAAAAAGCTCACACTATTTTTGCCCCTGGGGGCGATCGACAAAGAGCGGTTGTAAAAATGGGTATTATAACAATTTCCCGTATTGCAACTCAAATAATTGCCGTCTTCTCTCTCGATAGAGAGCTCGCACCACAATTTGAGTTTTTCAACGATGTTCGATTTTTCCCAGATCACATCTTTGTTTGCATTAATAAAATTGATTTAGTTGAGGGTGATAAAGAAGCGAAGCTGGGGGAGGTAAAAAATAATATAATTGAATTCTTTAACGCAAGGAAAATCGATGTTAAAGAAACATTTATAACTTGCGGTGAAACAATCGAGGGTTTTGACGATGTCGAAAGTTATAATAATCGGGTTGCTGAAATGATTTTACAAATCACAACTAAAAACTAATTTTTTAAGATTTTATTTTCATTACTTAATTCTCTGAACTCTTTATTTTTAATGCTATTTTCACAAATAATTTCTCTAAATCAATTAAGTAACCGATCAGCGGTGTTAATCGCACTTGATCCGTATCTTTTTCAATAACCAGAAATCCCATCTTCTCCAAATCTTTTAAGTCTTCTAAAATTCCTTTTTTCTTTCTCATTTCTCTAATTTTTTGCACCTTTGTAACACCCGAATTATTAAAGCAACATACTAATGTATAGAACATTGATGCTGCTAGTCGTGGTTTTCCATCGAAGACGTTTGCTGAAAATATTTCAGTTGTATCAGAATCAAATGTAAGATACCAATGAGAATTCAGAGAGTTAAATTTAATCTTTAGCCCTAATGGTTCAACATAATTAGTTAAATGAATTATTAAATTTTGAAAATAAATTGATTTATTCTTATCTCTTACATTTAAAGCCTTAAGTATTTGTTCTTCAGATGCTCCTATTTGAAAAGAATTAGTTCTTTTACTCAATAAATTCATTAATAATGTAAATTCATTCATATTTTCCACCTTTTAAATATATATAAAATTAGTTTCTTTTTGGTAGTTAATTTTCCTTAATTGGAATAAGTGTAAAAGATAAACAAAATTCTCGAAAAGTTTTGACTGGATTTTCTCGTCTTCAAAGACATCATCATAAGAGCATGGTAGTTTATCTTTAATTGAATTGAAAAAATCCATCATCTTTTCTGTAAATTTTTTGGTAGAAACTTCTAATAAGAAATTATCTTTAATCTCTATTTTATTTACAAGTTCTATTGTTGGAATTTCACCTTTTTCTCTAGCTAATTTGTTTTTGGAGGATTCAAGAAAATCTAATGAAAGTATGTCTATGGTGAAAGGTTTTCTCCAACAATCCTCAAAAAATTGATAAATTTCTAAATCCTCTGGATTTGTATTTAGATATTTTAAAAAGATCTGTTCTTGATCCAAACTACTAAGTAATAACTTTAATTCTTCAAACTTTTGTGTTAGGAGATGAAAAATTCTCTTATAAGTAAATGAAGATCTATCAAGGTTATCAATATTGAGGTTATTCTTTAAGTTAGCGAAGAATGGAACTAGTTCTATTTCTAATAAAGATAATTCGCCAGAATGTACCTTCTTTTTGATATTTTCGATTTCATTGATGATTTCCTCAGAAAAATCTATATGTTTCATAATAAATATACATAAATTATTTTTTTTGAATGACTTTCGGTTTAAAGATTGAGGATATTTCATTTTTACCAACGCTTGCCACCCCAATCAATTTTTCTGCGAGTAAGAATAATGAATTTGAAGATTTTGGTAAAAACATGAAAATTTGAATAGAATTTTTCTTCAAGGTTGATTTAATAAGTTGATATGCCACTTCAGAATTTTTTTCATCAAGAAACATCCCTGGCTCATCAAACATGCAAAGTGGAGATGGTTTGATTTCTTGAAGAGATAAGATTAAACAAATAGAGATTAAAGAAACCTGGCCTCCACTAAGGGCAGTAAACGATTTTAATTGATCTTTTGAGGTAGCTGCTTTAATATTAACACCTAAATCTTCAAAACTTCCAATTAATTCAAGTGAGCAATACGATTTAATTTGAGAATCATCGAATTTTTGATTAACTTTATTTTGAAGGTTTTCAAGTACTACTCTAAATTTTTTATAGTAAGTTTCTTCCATTTTGTCTTCTGTTTTTACTGCTGCTTTTATATCTTTCTCCAAATTATTTTGATTAGATGCAATTTTTTTCAGAGATGTTAGGATTTGATCCCTTTCAATTAAAAGTGAATCATCAACATCTAAATATTGAAGTAAATCTTTATCTATTACAAATAAATCGTCTCGAATTTCTTTAATTGGACGTATTTTAAAGATTTGCTTTGAGATTAATGTAGCAATTTCCGTATTTATTCTTTCTAAATCATTTTTTTTTACTTCTAGATCATAGTTATATGAATTTAATTTGATATTTTCCTGTTCTAGGCTTATAGTAATTTGAATATTCTCTCTATCTATTACTTGCTTTTCATTTTGTAATGTAATTAATGTATTTTTTATAGTTGAAATTTTCTTTCCTATAACTTCTTGCTCATCCTCGACATTTTCTAATTGGTGATATATATCAAATGCAGTTTTATCTGCCTTCTGAAAAGCAAATTTCTTTGTTTCATGCTCATGATGCAAGATATTCTGCTCTATACTAAATTTATTTATTTTTTGTATGATTTCTTTTAAAAAATCTGAGTTCTCATCTGATTTTGCATCCCATTTCTTCTTTTCGCTACTACGAGATGATAATTCATTTGGAATTTCTTTAACTCTATCATTCCACTTGAAAAATTCGGGGTCCTTTTGTTTCTTCAAATCACTTATTTGAATTTCTAAAGATTTACTTTTATTTTTAATGATGGTATTAACTTTTTCAAGATCATGCATTTGATCATATAATTGATTTTTCTTAGCTGTTAACCGTTGTTTTTGGTTAAAATTGTATAGCAGATCGTTAAATGATTCCTTTTTTTTGTAGAGCTCTTTTTGTATATTATCTAATTTAGATTGTTCTACTCTTAATTCTGAAATTTTATCATTTATTAAATTTATTTCAGATTCTAGGACTTGGGATTGTTCTTTTTGTGTTCCAGCACTTAATAAACCTTTCAATCTTTTTAAATATGGAGTTTCAAAAACATATTTATATGAAACTATCTGTTCTCCTTTCAATGTGACACATTTTCCCTTGAAGTTGGTGGAGTTATAAATTTCTCTTCCCGAACGATAATTTTTTACAACCAAACAATTTTTAATTTTTGAATAAAGCACCTTTTTTATAGCTATATCGTCATTGATAATTTTAATTAAATTAACTAAATATCCAAGCACTCCATCAGCAGTAATCTTAACCATGGGGGTAATTTCGCGTTTTTTAGGAAGATATATATTACAGTATGCTCTAAATTTCTCTTTTAATCTTTTCAATAAGTTAAGTGTATCCCAATCATTAGCCACAAAACTATAAAGCAATTTTTCGCCTAGGACTGATTCAATAGCATAACTTAGCTCATCGTCATATTTTAAATAATCTATGATTGGCCCTTTTACTTTAAGACCTCTTTTGATAATTTCTTCCTTAAGAATATTGATACTAGAAGGAAGTATTACACGTCGTTCCCTCAACGAAATTTGTAAATTTTTCATTCTTTGAAGCTTTTTTGATTTCTCAATTTCTAACTTCTTTATTTCAGAGCCGATATCATATAGAGTTAAAGATGTTTTGCTGAGATTTATATCAAGCTTTTTTAAAAGATCTTTTGATGGATTTTCCAAAAACCATTTGTTTTTATCTAATTTATGTTCTATATCTTTAAAACTTTGAAAGAGTTGATTAATCTCATTACTTAAATCCTTAATATTAGTTTCATTCTCATCGATTGTTTTTAATCTCCGCTTCTTTTCAGAGGTTAATTGATTATATTCCTCTAATAATATACTATTTTCTTTAATTCTTTTTACTAACTGGTCCTGTTCCTTTATCAGTTTATCAATTTCGACTTCAATCTTTTTCTTTTCTTTTTTAATTATTCTTAAATCGTTTTCTAAAGTTTCTTTGTGTTTTTCAAAATTTGTAATAGATTTTTTAATTTCAGCTAGTTTACCTGAGAGTTTGTCTAACTCCTGTTTTACTGCTATTTTTTCATTTTGCCAACTTTGAATCTTAGTAATTAATTCTTGTTTTTTATACTTTAGTTCACCAATTTTCTCTGAAAGTTTGTGAACTTTTTGATTTTTCTTAGAAACTTTATTAAATAAAACGAGAGCACTAGCATCTAAGAAATCTTTTTTTTTCTTAATTGTTTCAATCCTATATTTAAGTTGTTTAATAATGGCTTCATTGTCAGTTATTTCTTTTTCCAGTTTATCTCGATTTGCCCATAAAAGTTCGTCGGTAAATTTTTTTCTAATTTTCAAAAGTTCATTTTTTTTTCCTAAACGGTCTAATTTCGGATTTAAAAGGTCTAAACTAATATTTAAAGTGTTTTTTCTACTTTTTAAAGATTGGAGATCATTATTCAGAGCCGCAACGTTATTTTTTTGTTGCAATATTTCATCTCTCAAGCCCTTCAACCCAATACCTTCTTCTAGGAAGATACACAATTCTGAAGGCTTTAGATTTTTAATAGCATCAATTTTTCCCTGACTTACAAATGCAAACTGATTATCATGACTAATATTTAGAGATGATATTAATTCTTGAATTTCCTGAGCTTGTATTTTTATAAAATCTCCATCATTCTTTATTTGCAGCTTAAAGTAAGGAGATTGGCCTCGTACTACATATCTCCTTAATTTTATTATCTGTTCTTCATTTTGAATGTGAATCTCAACCATAGCATGGTTTTGACCACTTCTAATGAAATCTGACCATTTTTTATAACGTTCATCTCTTGCATTGCTGCCTAACACGAACTTTATAGCCTGAAATATCGAAGTTTTTCCACTCCAATTAGGACCGACTATTATAACAAATTTTGCGTCTTCAAAATCAACTTCATCTTTCTGAAACGATAAGAAATTTTCTAAAATGACTTTCCTAATGTATATTTTTCGATTCTCCATTGAAGTTCTTTCAGGTTTATTCGAATCAGAGCGTGATCTGGATGCCATTTTAACACCAACGTATAAATTTATTTACCAAATGCTTGTTTAATAAGATCTACTCTTTTCTTTGCTTTTTCTAGGTTTATTTGTGCTATTGACGGAGTATCATTTAAAATGAATGGAAATTTTGCCAAAACTTTTCTCTCGTTATCTTCTAATACCTCTTTCTTATTTAATTTATCGATGATAAGTAATATCTCGTTATAATTCATAGATGCTGCATTTTCATATAATTGGTTTAACATAAAATCGGAAATGCGTGATTCTCGAATTTCTTCAACTACACTTTCAATATGAATAATTTTATCTATTTTATCATTGATTTGAGGTGCTTCTGTGTTAGATCTTACTGTTGTATCTTCATTTTTTTCTAAATTTGATGATCGACCTATACTGTGATCCCGAATATTTGGTACATATTCACCTGAATTAATCAAGTCTATTAAAACATCAGTAATCTCATTACTAATTTCGTTTAATTCTAAGTTTAAATAATGCTTGAAGATACCAACTTTTATTAGTCGTTTTAAATCTTCTACTTCCCACTTATCAGTGTAATTAACAATAGAGTTAATATCGAAAACAATTTTAGAATTCATTTCCAAAAAATCTCTTAAGACTGTCTCCCGTTCAACCTTCCCAAGTAAAGGAATTTTAATGAAAAGATCGAAAACGTCATACAATTTAGTTGACCTAACTGTAATATCTTGAAGATCGTAATTAACCCATATTAACAATAAATTTCTATCAATTGGTTTAAATCTATTGTTATTATCTTGTTGGGTGTTGATGAAACTCTCTAAATAATTATTGTCCTCAAAATCGACTTTGAATATAGGTTGTTGGTTAATAACTAATAGGTTTTTTTAACAATTTTTTTCATGCTGACTCTTATACAATTTATAATTATATAAAGCTTGCTAATTCTTCTCAAAGCCGCTTGTTATTGTAGAAAAAACTGTTAAAAAAGCTTCAGTCGATTACAAAAT
>CAZRBD010000128.1:0-11614 GCA_964598265.1 uncultured archaeon | reverse complement strand
GAATTTTTCAAAATACAATCCAAGTTTTTAAAGACGTTAAAAATATTCAAGCAGTAATGTTTATTCAAAGAAGTAGTGGAATGCCATTCTTCAATAAAAACTATGCCTCATTTGATTCAAAAGATAATTTTCTCCTCTCTGGATTTATTCAAGCAATTACAATATTTGGCGAACAAATGATTAGTGGTGAAATGTCAGAAGAACATAGCAAAAGAAAACATAAAGAAATTTATTCTAAAAATATCATAGAGCTGAATTTTAAATTCTTTCATTTACTAATTTGTGATTATCAATCAGTAAGATCTCTATTAATTCTCAGAGAATATTCGTCAGAAAGGCTAAAGAAGCAGTTTTATATGTTATCAGTCGAAATTGATGCTAAATTAGGCAACAAAATTGAAAAATTTAAAGGAAAGTTGGAAGATTTTGAGGTTGATGTCGATATTCTGCTAAATAATTTCTTATCGCTATATTTATTAGAGCCGTACAAATTAATTGAGGATGCTTCCTATATGCAATTCCTCAAAAAGGGTAGAGAATTACAATCAATTGAGGTTCGTATTCTTAATGTTATTATTGCTAAAACTAAATTTGAGAAGGAGTTTACTCTAATCCAGATAGTTGAAGAAATTGATGAAAAAAATGTCGATAAAATTTATGGGGGGTTACATACTTTAATTGGAAGGAATATCATTGTTCCTACTAAATATAAAAAAACCGACTCACATCCATTAATAGGTAGATTTAAATAAAACCGATATCCCTATTTGATTTTGCTAACCATAATTTTTTATTAATTTTAATAATTTTTTCTAAACGATCATTGGAACCCCTTACAAAATGAATCTACATTTTTCGGTAATACTCCATGATTGTATCCGCCTTCCAACAATGCAAAACGTCTGCCATTACATAATTTCTCAGAATATTTTTTCATCAACATTCCTAATTCATAATAATCTTCGGGGTATAAGAGATGACCCCAATCTTCGATACCTTGATCGAACCCAGCACTTGCTGCAAATATGTCTATATTTTCTAGAGTTTCCATGTAGGAGTTAATTTCTTCAAGATAACTTATACGATTACTTGAATCGGGATTAAGTATTTTTACTTTAAATTCATTGTCTCTATTTGAAAGAATATTCACATTTCCATCACCGAAATGTAAGTCGAAATCTAAAACAAATGCGGTCTTTATTTTATCTTCTGAAAACAGTTTTAATAGACTTATACTCATATTATTAAAATAACAAAACCCCCAACAACTTTCCTTACTTGCGTGATGACCAGGGGGTCTAATCACAGCAAAAGTAGGATTATTGTTGTAACCCTCTTCAGCAGCTAAAATTGCACCACCACCAGCTAAAGCCGATAATTCAAATAAAAGTTTCTCATTCTTAATATAATGGAAATGTCTTGATGAATGAGCTCTTAGGATATCTTCTTCTGTAGCGGGATTTGGACTAATTATCTGATATTCTTCTTTTTGAGATAAGATTTTCATAATACCTTCTAAACGCCCAGGTGAAGCTGCGGGATCACCAGCATACTCAGAGTTGTAATATCTTTTACTAAAGACAATTTTCATTATAATTTTACTCTTTTTTGATATGAGATAATAAACTAATATAAATAAGCAATTAAAATTAAAAATAAATTGTGTTTAAAATTTATAGACGCTTACTAAGTATATCAATCATATCCTTTGTCATAGTTTCTAGATTAAAACTCGGTTCCCAACCCCACTCTTCACGAGCAAGAGAATCATCAATTGTTTTTGGCCAGGAATCTGCAATTTCTTGTCGAAAATCTGGATTATAATCAACTTGAAAATCAGGGATATGTTTTTTTATTTCAGCTGCGAGTTCTTCCACGGAAAAACTCATGCTTGTAACATTATATACGCGACGTTTTAATGATGAAACATCTGCTTCTAATAAATTAATTAAACATCTAATGCAATCTAGTATGTACATCATAGGTAAAACTGTGTCTTTACTAACAAAGGAGGTATATTTTTTTTCTTTTATTGCTCCGTAAAATATTTCTACTGCGTAATCAGTTGTCCCTCCCTTGGGGGGTATCTCGCTACTTATTATTCCCGGAAGCCTTACTGAGCGTGTGTCGAGATTGTACCTTTTAAAATAATAATTAGCTAATAATTCTCCTGTAACTTTTGTAATCCCATACATTGTATTAGGATCCAAGATTGTTTCATTTGGTGTAAATACACGAGGTGTTGTTGGACCGAATGCAGCAATAGAACTTGGCCATATCATCCTATCAACATTAAATTCCTTACAAATCTCTAAAACATTTAATAAACCATTTAGGTTTACATTCCAAGCTTTTAAGGGCTCTATTTCTCCACTTGCAGAAAGAATTGAAGCCAAATTAAATACGGTATTAATATCGCTTTCTTTAATTACACTAGATAAGCGTTCTTTATTTAGTATATCTAGTTCAATAACCATATCTGATGAGTTACTATTTTTATCAGACGCTATAACATTATCTATACCATATTTTTTTCTTAATTCAGGAACAAGTTCACTTCCAATTTGTCCAGAAGCACCTATTACAAGAATTCTTCTCATATTAATCAGTTTCCAACATCGTGAATACCTTGTATAAATCTTAATATATTTAATTAAAAAAGGTTTATCTAATATTTTCCCATTTTTAACCCTCATCAATATTTATAGGAAAAACTAATATATTTTTTTAAATACCTTTAAATCATTAATTTACTCTATAAAGTCAAAACTATAAATGATGTTATGATGAAAAGAAATCCTGATGCTTTCCTTAATGAAGAAATGACTGAATTAAGGAACAGCAATTTAGAATGGGTAATTAGATATCTACAAAAAGGATCTCAGCCACACTCGAGGGTCGATGGGAAAGATGTATTAATGCTGAATACAAATAATTATCTTGGATTGGCAACTCATCCAAAAATAATTCAAGCTACAGTTGACGCGACTCAAAAATATGGGGCGGGTGCAGGTGCAGTTCCAGTTATTGCGGGATCTTTTGATTTAACTCGGGAATTTCAAGAAAAATTTGCCAAATTTAAGGAAGTAGAAGCCTCTTTATTATGTCAGACAGGATTTGCAGTAAACTCTGGTTTAATTCCTATGCTAGTGGGAAAACCTGACGTTGTTGTTTCAGATGAATTAAACCATGGATCGATTATAGATGGTGTGCGATTATCAGGTGCTAAAAGGATTATCTATAAGCATCGTGATATATCAGATTTAGAATCTCAGTTAAAATCGGCTGAAAAAGAAGGAGCTAGAAGAATATGTATTATAACTGACGGAGTATTTAGTATGGATGGAGATATGGCACCTATGGATGAGATAGCAAAAGTCGCAGAAGATTTCGGTGCAATGATCTTCGTAGATGATTGCCACGGAGAAGGTGTTTTAGGAGAAGGTCGCGGAATAGTTGCACATTTTAACTTACAAGGAAAAATACATGTAGAGGGTGGGTCTATGAGCAAAGGATTTGGAGTTTTTGGCGGAACAGTAGCAGGATCGCGAGCATTAATAGATTTTTGCGCTAATAAAAGCAGAACATATTTATTAAGTACAGCTCATCCACCTGGTGTAGTAGCAGCAAATATAGCTTCAATCGAAGTTGTTGAAACCGAACCAGAACATGTTAAAAAAGTTTGGGAAAACACTAATTACTTTAAAAAGGAAGTCCAGAGTTTGGGTTATGATACTGGACGATCAGAAACTCCAATTATTCCTTTAATAATTGGTGATCCCGGTAAAGCTCAAGAACTCGCTCGAATCCTTTTTGAAGAAGAAAATATATATGGTACACCAATCGTATTTCCGATGGTAGCAAGAGAACTTTCTCGAATTCGCGTTCAGATGAATGCTCTTCTTACTAAAGAAGATCTAAATACAGCTTTAAGCGCAATAGAAAAAGTAGGAAAAAATTTAAGTATAATATAATTTATAAATTTTTTTTATTTTAGTTCTTATTTTTAAAGTGGTTTAGCTAAAATTGCTTTAACTCGTAATTGATCAAATAAACTTGTGGTCATTGGTTTAATTAAGCAAACAGTATCCGCTCCTCTTCCAGTACCGCCTATGCATATTACATCCTTGTTTAGGTCCTGGATTAATCCACCATCACTAGCCATGAGAGCAATTTCCATGCATACTTTCATTCCTTGACAAAAATTAGTTCTGATGTATTTCGCTAAAATCTCAATAGGCCCCCATTGTTTTAATGAGATTCTCATACTTCGTTCTACTCCTCCAAAAGCATGAGTTGTGGAAAAGACCTTAAATCCTTTCTGATGTAGGTTTTTTCTTAGATCATCAGGAAAAGATTGCCTCGTTTCAATCCCTCTAAAATAATATGTATGTGTAACAATAACAATATTATATCGGTTTGGATCAAATAATTCTGAAGCTTTTTTAGCAGTTGTTCCTGTTGTACTTGCTATTATTATATCTTTAATACCAAACTGGTCAGCATATTTCTTTGCGATTTCTAAAGCTTTATCAGTATTTTGTGGTCCTCCTTTCTCAAAATATGTTACCTCCAGATTTAAATCTCCCATAAATTAGTACACCTATTTATTATTATTAAATTAAAGATTTGATTAGTTATAATTTGCTATTAAATTTAGACATTTGTTATAAGCGAGAGATTTTAATAAGGTTCTTACAAAACATAGTTTTAAATAGATAAAAAGTCAATACAATTTAATTAAAATTTACTTTAAATGTGTTAAAATTTGACTGAAAAAGAATTAACTTTAAAAGAAAAGGTATTATTTGCCACATCAAGCTTCCCCGACCAACTAACTTATCAAGCGTTTACTATTTATGTGTTTACATTCTATTTTGCTGTTGTTGGGTTAACAATGACCGAAATATGGATTGGATTTATTTTATGGGGCTTTTGGAACATGATCAATGACCCTCTTTTAGGAGCACTAAGCGAAAGAACTAAATTTAAGGGTAAATTAGGAAAACGGAAGTTATATCTCATAATTTCTTTTATCCCTTTATCTTTAATGATGATACTCCTTTACACAGTTCCGGCTAATTTTGAGTTCATTTATTTTGTTTTTATAATATTTGCATTTGAATTCTTTTACACAATGTTTTCTGTTAACACAAATGCAATTTTTCCTGAGATGTTCCCGACCGAGAAACAAAGAGCAAGTGTAAATATATTTATTAAAGTCTTTACTATGATTGCTGTTATACTTGCATCTCTTGTGCCTACTTTTGTTGTTTCTCCTTTGGTTCCAACCCTTGGTCCACTTGATCCAGGTTACTCAGCAGAGGTTGCAAGTATTAAGTCAATGTATATCATAGCGGGTTTAATTCTATTCGTACTTGTTGTAATAATGGCAATATTGTTCATTTTCTTCTCAGTTGATGAAAAAGAAGAAAAAACAACGGATTTTGAAAAAAGACCTAAGTTTTTTGAATCATTAAAACTTACATTTTCAAATAGAACTTTCTTAAAGTTTACATTGGGCAATATGCTAATTTGGTATTGTTTTAACGTATTATTGACCGTATTTCCACTGTTTGCCGTTGAGGTTCTTGGAATTACCGAAGGTGCAATGATGATTGGGATAATTTTGATGATAGCACTTCTTTCTGCAGCGATTTTCCAACCCGTCCAATCTAAAATAAGATCGAAGGTTGGCACGCGTAAAGGTCTAATTATTGGATTGGCTATTTGGATAGTTACATTGTTTCCCTTGATTTTCCTTTCAAATAATGCAATGAGTACAACCTTAGCGATGATAATCTTTTTTACTATTGGTTTTGGATTATCAGCAGCATTGTTTCATATTGATCTGATTCACGGGGATGTGATTGATCAAGACGCGCTAAAGTTTGGGGTAAGAAGAGCAGCCAGTTATTATGGAGTAAATGCATTTATCCACCGTTTTTCCACTGTGCTCGGAATTACAACAATTGCCCTTGTCTTTTCAGGGACGGGGTGGAGTAGTTATGAATCTCTTGTTGTTGATCCCGCTATAATAGAGCTTGGTTTAAAAGCATTAATCTTCGTATTTCCCGCGATTGCTCTTTTAGGAGCGATTATTTGCTTTAAATTCTACGATTTACATGGTGAAAAATTAGTAACTATGAGACGTCAACTTGAGGAGCACCCTGAATTAAAAAACAAATAGAACTATTTTTTTATTTTTTAATATTTTAATCAATAATTTTAATAATAAATTCTAATTCTACATTTTTGGCTGAATTAAATAAAATTTTGGAAAATTGCAAAACGATATTATTTCTTATGATTTGGAGAAATTCATACAGCTATTAGAAACTGGTGAGGAATTCCTAATTGAACGCTTATTTCATTATACTACTTTAACAAATTATGTTAAGTATACTTCAACTCTTAAAGAAGTGTGGAGAGTTTCAATTCAAGGATTAACAGCTCCATTTATCTCTAGTCAAGGAGATAATAGATAGATTTAATGGGCAAATTTGGGTAGAAAATAACGTTAAAGGGGATTATAAAAAGGGAAGTAATTTTGTTGTTCTGATTCCAAAAACGGAAAAACTAAAAGCTTAAGTATAATATAAAATTGAATATCTCTCTGATTTCTTCTACAGTTGCAGGTTCTCTTCCGAATTCCTTAGCCCTTCTTACCATTCTTTTTACTAATTTAAGATTATTCTGAACTACCTCAATCCTTCGATAATAGAGAGTATTTTCTAGCCCAATTCTGATATTTTTCCCCATATACATTGCAGTTCCCTGAGGATGTGATTGTTCCAGTGAGTGGAAGAAAAGATGTAGTTAAATCAATCCCGGAGGCTGAATTCTTTTTAATAGACGGAATGGGGTATAATTATCATCCACAAAGTATATAACCAAATAATTAATGCTGTTGTAAAAATTACACGTAAGAAATATTAATAGATGTATGAACTATTAAAAGAAAAAAAAGAAATTTATTTGATTTTTTTAGCTTCATCTATCCACTTTTCAATCATCCCTAATGTTGGAGGTCTTCTAAACACATCTGGTTTTTCCTTATCCAATTTCATAATACGTTCAAGTGTGTTACTAGGATTACGTTGAGCGAATTCTTTTACAGAATCAATCCCAATTTCATTAAGAACTTCAGAATATTCAGGCCCTACGCCTCCAATTCTCATAAGATCAGCGTGTTCAGCCCATTTATCTATTAGTTTCTCTGATATTTTTGTTTTTTCTGCGAGACTTTTTACTCCACTTCTATCTAACCCAATTAAAGCTTCTACGTCAGCAAATCCTGCTTTTTCCATAGTTTTACTATACTTTGTTCCTATACCCTCAATCTCAATAATCGGTGTCTTTTTAGGTTTTGTTTTAACCTTCCTGTCGTCGTACAAGTTTTTAGCTTGATCAATCCATCCCTCAATATCTTCGACTCTCGGTATTTTTCTAATAACATCAGGTTGCTCTTTATCGAACGCCACAATTTTATCTAGAGTATTCTGTGGATTTCGGTACGCAAGTTCTCGAGTAGAATCAATACCGACTTTGTTTAATACTTCTGAATATTCAGGTCCAACCCCTTTGATTATCATAAGTTCTGCTTGATCCTGCCATTTTTCAAGTAATTTGAGGGAAATACAAGTCTTTTCAGCAAGATCTTTTACTTCTCTCCATTTTAATGGAATTAAATCCTCTACATTTGCATAACCTGTGTCTTCTAACGTTTTAGCATATTTTTCTCCAATACCTTCAATCTCAATAATTTTCATTGTTTACGCTCCTTTAAATTCTAAATCTATTATTTTAATTTGTAAATTAAATATAGTGTGTTCTTTTTTAATCTTTTACCCATCATTTCATTTGAAACTAAAAAATCTATGTCTCAAGTTTAACAAAGTTGTAGGAATAACCTTTAATTGTCGAATAGAGTTTCACAAGAAACGATTTAGAAGTAATTAATTCTTTTTTATCAGCTTATAGGTTCAAACTATCCAGTTGTTATCGAATACATCTGCCATTTTCCACTATAATCATTGATGTTTTATCCAAGGATCACTTTAAGATAGGAACTTAAAATCTCCTTTCTCTCCTAATTTTGATTTTTATGTAAATCCCAGATACAACGAAAATGTAATATTTTTATTGTTTAAAGTTACATAAATATACATGACTATTTGCTTTGTATTAATTGTTTGTCAAGCAGGTTTTGTTGAAAAAGTTGTTAAAGGGTTAGAAAAAATCGAAGGTGTACAAGAATCGTACGCAGTTACTGGAGGAATTGATATTATTACAAAAGTTGAAGGAATAGATGTAGAGACAATCGCAAAAATAATTCTCGCAAAAATTCATAGTCTCGAAGGGGTTACCCGAACAGAAACTCATATTGTTGTCCCGCTATAATGGAACACTAAGGATTTCATAAATTTTGACAAGGAGTTTAAAAATAAGATGTTTTTTTTGTTAAACGCCAAATATAAGTACATTCTTGACATTGAAATTCATATCCGTAATCAGCATATCCTCCACACGTATATTCTGATTGTTTTTCCTCTTTAATTTGGTTACTTCCACAACTTGGACATTTGGGAGGTCAATCTTAATTGATATCTGGTACTTAACTCGAGTTTGTCTAGAAAACCTTGAAAATTATATCCTCTAGAGCCCGTTTAGGGATATGCATAAGACTATCATCATCTCTCCAGTATTTATAAGAATCTTTATAATGTTCCACAACAGATTTCTCATCTGGGTATCCTAGACTTATTACATGCGTAATTTTATAATTCTCAGGAATTTCGCATATCTTTTGAATTTTTTTTCTTTGTATATTTGCCATCCAACAACTCCCCAAACCATAATGGACTGCACCCAAAAGAATATTCTCAATAGCAGCACCGACATCATATTCAAAATAAGTCTTCTTTATTTTAGTATTAACAAGAACGACAACATACGCGGTAGGTCTCCTTCCGTCTTCAGGAGTTCTTTGGTTTTCTGGCAGGGATCCCGCAAATTTAACTAAGGGGAATATTTTTTCACGAATCTCAGCATTTTTTACTATTATGAACTCAAGTCCTTGGATATTGCTTGCCATTGGGGCAACCCGAGCAAAATCTATCAATTTTTTCAGTATTTCCAATGAAATTGGGTCTTGCTTAAATCTTCGGATTGTTCTCCTTTTAAATATTATTTCCTCAATATTCATCTCTCTATTCACATTATATTTTTTTCCTAGAATTAAGTAAAGCTTCTGATAATTTAAAAAAGCTTTCTTCTATATTTTTACCAGTTAAAGCAGATGTCTCAATATATTCTAAATCAAATTCATTTGCTATCTCCATTGCCTCTTCAATTGTGACTTCTATATCACTTACGAGATCTTCTTTATTTCCTAATATGAATCCTGTTAATTTTTCTTGAGGTGGTGTAACATTTTTTTTTAAATCCTTATACCAATTCGGAATACTTTCAAATGTTTTTCGATTTGTCAGATCAAATATTAAAATAACGCCCTCGGTTCCTTGATAGAAATGTCTCCTCATAAGTTCAAATTTACTTTGTCCTGCTATGTCCCAGAGAATAAGGTTTATTGTAAGATTATTTACTGTAAGATTCTTTTCACTAATCGCTACTCCTAGTGTTGGGATATACGTACGCATAAAAGCATTGTCAGTAAAGCGAAGGATTGTACTTGATTTCCCTACACTTGGATCACCACATACAACAATTTTAAAATTATACCCAGTTATGCTTACACCATTCTCAGCTTCTTCAGGAAAAGCTTCTAATTTTGAGGTAGTTTTTTCTTTATTACGTAAGTCATTTAATATTTCTGTTAATTTATTTCTAAGATTGTTTATTTCAGCAAAAATTTCATCTGTATTTGCTTTTTTATTCTCTAAATCAATGATTATTTCAGCACATTCAGAAAAAGCAGTTTCTAGATAATCCATATATTTGTAAAAAATAATATCATCAGTTTCATTGAAAAGTAGTGTAATTGTTGAAACTTCTACGCCTCCACGATATGAATCTTCTTGTCTCTCTATATATTTAATGATTCCTTTTAAATTAAAAGATGGGAAAGGTATTATTACTAAAGAATTAGGCATAACTCCATAATCGGTTGTTAACATTGTGATCGATTTAATACCGACTGACATACGAATTTCTTCTTTTAGATCGATCGGATACCATAAAAGGGGTTGTGGGCCTATACTCTCATCGAGAACAGTGTATACGATAGCTTGAATTATCTCTTCTGGCATGTTGTCTGTACTATTCTACTACATTAAAGATAATTTTTTAGATTTTATTTGACTAGCCTTTATAACATATAATTATAAAAACTAATAAAAATTTGTAGTTCTGAAAACTCATATCAATAAAATTTATATTTCGTGAAACACCAATTTCACGATGATAACTAGTTTTTACTATAATATATATTCATGAAATCCACTTTTTCTATAATCGAGACTTAAAAAGTAAATTCGCTATCGTGGAAAAAGCATAATCTACATTGTCTCCTACTAGAGCTGATGTTTCGATAACCCCCAAGTTTAATTGACTTGCCAAATTCATAGTCATTTCATCAGTTATCATTCTTTGTTCACTTAAATCATTTTTATTTCCAATAATAAAACCCATTAAGTCTTCAGAACGATTAGATAACTGATCAGAAACATCTGAAAACCATCGTGGGATATTATCAAAGGAATCTGGATTTGTTAAATCAAATACTAAAAATACGGCATCAGAACCATGGTAGAACTGTTGTCTCATTGTGTGGAACTTCTGTTGACCTCCGATATCCCAGAGTGTTAGTTGAATTATTTTATCATCTATTTTAAATATCTTATTGCTCACATGAACGCCCATGGTAGGAACGTAAGATCTCCTAAAAGCATTATTTGTATATCTTAAAATTAATGAAGTCTTACCTACAGAGGGATCTCCGACAATTATTATTTTAAATTGATAATTAATTAAGCTTCTATCAATCAGTTGTTGCTCTGGAAATTGTTCACTTTGAAATTGAGCATTTTCCTGAATTCTTAACTCATTCAGGAGATTTGAAACATTTTTTTCAAGATTTGTTAATATATCAACAAAAATCTCTCGAGAAGCTTTAGTTTTTTCTGATTCTTTAATTTTTTGATAAATCTCTTCAAAAGGAGTAGATAATTGATTAATATACTTATAAAAGATTACATCATCCCCTTCTTGAAATAAAAGAACTATAGCAGCTTGACCTATGGATCCACGCCTAGTTTTGTCATCCCAACTTAAATATTTAATTAATCCCTTTAGACCTAATGAAGGAAATGGAAGTATCACTAAAGACTCTGGGATTAATCCTTGTTCTCCTGATAGGACAGAAAATGTCTTAATGCTTATATTGATTAATTCTATCTGTGAAAACTTAGTCGAAAGCCATGCTTTTGGATTTGGACCTATCTTGTCGTCCATTTCAAAGTAAATTACATCTGTTATTATCTGCCGGTCCATCATTCCCATGTAAATCGGTATAAATTAGAACTAAATTCATAAAAAAAATTAATTGTCTTCACTTAATAATATAATACCTTTTTATTAATAATAATATTTG
>CAZRBD010000127.1:0-11717 GCA_964598265.1 uncultured archaeon | reverse complement strand
GTCCCAGTTTTTATATTTATTGTTTTCCTGTATTTTGAATGAATTGTGACCATTCCTCGACTTTTAACTGTTACTTCGTTTTTCATTTTTTCATCATTAAAATTATAATTTACTTGTAATTATAATATTTTTCATGCATAAAAAACTCTTGCATGAATATAATTAGTAAATAATGCAAATATAATTTTTGTATATAAAAATCCTATGCTCAAAATTGATTTAAGAATAAAAATAAAAATTATATTTAAATTGTGATGATAGTCAGGCTCCAATTAAAGGAGATACTCTTATTTCTATTGATTAACACTTTTGGTTTTAGTATTTTTTTAACCTTTATGGATTATAATGGTAATAATAGCACCCAAATCTGTATATAATTAAAAAAAGAGAGAAATTAATCTTCTGCAATTTTAAGACAGACTATTTTTTTCTTACCAAAAAAATATGCATCTAATTTATTTAATAAATTACGGCCAACTAACATATTAAATGGCAAGGAATCGTCAATTGGAGCTATGATAAAATCTATTTCAAAATCAACCTCTAATAATTTAATTTGGGCTTTATAAAATTTCTTGGAAATTATTCCAGCAGCAGTAGACAGTTGTTCCTCTCGATTTATTTGGACATTTGAAGCATCTATTAATCCTTCTTTTAAAATACAGACAGAAGCAGCAGTATCGATTAATGCAAATAAATGTTTTTCAATTGAGGGAATTTGCAGTGTAATGGGAATTATCGGATAGTTAATATTCTCAACATTAGCGTAGCTCCAACAATTTAAATCGCTTAGACTTAAAAAACAATATTCTATTGGCTTCTTTTTTGGACCATTGAACTTGATCACTAAAGGACCATTAGGGAATTTCTCCACTGCAACTTGGGCTACATCGCTTACGGTATCTCCGACTGCGACAATGGCTCCCTTGACAAATCCAATATATTTATTTTTGGGGATATAATCAGGTATCGGTACTTCAATGTCTTTTTTACTTTCCTGGGAAACTTCTTCGATTTTAATTTTTTCTGAAACTAGTCTGCGAATTACTTCACTCATAGATTTCAATTTCTTAATATCAACCAATTCTTGAAATTTTATTTTCTCATCTTCCTTGATGTGAATATTTAAAATCGTCATATTTCATATTTATATAGTGAATTTTGATATATAAAAGTGATATATATTTTTGTCACTAGTATCGGGATCTGTAAATTTTTGGAGCATTAATAGCGAGAAGACCACTTAAATTACAATGGAAATTATATTTTATTTGCAAAAAAAAAGTATTTGTGGCAGTACTAGCCGGATTACCAATCCTTCGAATAAATTCCTCAATATCATCGAGGAACATAGAGGTTGGTGTTATTATATGAACAATGTTTTTAAGCGGTTATTGTTATTAATTGTAACCCAATTTTCAGTATAAATCTGTATTATCTTAGCGTTTTTATCATACACTATAGCGGCTGCTGGATTTATTATTATTGATTCCAAAATATAAATTACATCTTCTACAGCCTTAGAAATTTCTCTAATACTACTCTCTATTTTAAGAAAAGTTTTTTCAGTAAAAATAATCCATTTATCATAAATTTCAAATTTATTAAAAATTCCTTGTTCGTCATTTACTAAGGTTGTCTTTCTTAGATGATGATTAAATGTTTAAAAATCTAATTTATTGCCACTTTTTTTAAATCACGACCACGGGTTTCAGGAATAAGAAAAAAATTAGTGGGGCTATTGGGAATAAAAAGAGGCACAAAATTACCACAATCACTTGAAGTCCTAAAACAGACTCCTAAATAGATTTAAATGTGTTTATGTCATATGAAAAAGCGGTTGAATTGTGAGATTTATAAGAGTGTATTATTATTTAATATATGGGTTAGAGAGATTTAGATCAATAAATTAACTTTTTTTAAAAAAATGTAAGTTAAATAAGTAATTTAGAAGATATAATTTCTTAAGATTGGGGTTTTTTATCAGATGGTGGAAAATGATTTTACCTTTAAAATAATAGTTGTTGGAGATGCATCAGAAGGAAAATCATATTTTGCGAGGAGTTTTTGTTATAATCTCTTTAATAATGATACAAGAATGACTATTGGATTAGATTTTTTTATTACAAGTATAACCGTGTCTGGAAAGAATATAAAATTTCAAATATGGGATATGGGGGCCGAGCAAAGATTTAGATTTTTGGTTCCAACATATTGTAGAGGCGCTAAAGGTGGTATAATAGTATATGACGTCAATAACGCTAATTCTTTAGCGCATCTTCTTGAAAATATTAAAATAATAAGACAAGCAGCCGGAGACATTCCAATAGTAATAGTTGGAACCAAATGCATAGAAGTTGATAAAGAAGATTCAAGAGATCAAGAAATACAAAGAGATAAATCAGAAGATATGCAAAATGTCAAGAAAATTTTTAAGAACTTAGCAGAAACTTTAATTGAAGGAGTTTCCCAAAATATAATAGTCGTACCAAAACCTTTAGAATTAAAAAGAAGCCCGTACAGAGAAAAGTGGCGTGAATTCAGAGTAAATCATTATCTGGTTCTTAAATTAGAAAATAATAGGACTAACATATATGTTGGAGGGAGATTATTCAATTATTGCAAGTACTTATTATTAAATATTAACCGCAATGAAATTAAAGAGCATGATGAGATTGAATCTATTGATGAAGCAGCAGAAAAACTTGGTGATTCACTGCACGGAATCGGATTCCAAAGGTATCAAATCTCTCCTGAAACTGAATTTTGGGGGCATTGTTCAAATATTCAAGCTTGGTATGAAAATGAGTACGACACACGTATATTACATAGAAATCTAGCATTTTCTTTGCTGGAAGCTCTTATAAAAGCTGGGGATTCTCTGGCAAAAAAAGTATTGAAAGAAGAGATTGCAGAGAGATTTGAGAGTGGTTATCCTTTAGTGGTTTTGTATCTGATAAACCAAAATTATTTGAAATATTTAAATCGA
Organism: uncultured archaeon; assembly: GCA_964598265.1. Taxonomy (GTDB): domain Archaea; phylum Asgardarchaeota; class Lokiarchaeia; order Sigyniarchaeales; family SOKP01; genus Loki-b32. The sequence goes on along the minus strand of CAZRBD010000127.1, from coordinate 8,728 downwards.
GAAGAAATGAATACGATCTTTGAAAATCCAAAATTTCAAGAAAATTTGTCAAACTGGTTTAAAGATTCCAAACTTATTCCAAGATGGATGTCTAGAAAAATTAAATCTAAATTAAAAGACATGAATTTATGGAAATAAGGGACCATAGCAGTTCCTGTCAAAATTAAATCTCATTACTAAATAATTTCTATTTTCTCACATAATTAATCTTGAATTGCTGTCAGTCTATTAGTTTAAACTCACTTTCTAAATTAATTGTATAATCGTTCTGTTATAGATAAGTGAGAGAATTGGATTAACAATTAAAGTTATAAGTAGAAAAAGAGTCTAATTTTAAGTTAAATTAGTAGCAATCAGTCCTTTAAAATGTTTATCGAATGTAGCTAAAAACTGGCAGTTTAATCGCTCACATTGAACTAAAATGCTGCAATCTGTAAAGGAAAATCTTTTTTCAATATGTTTTTGAAAAAGAATCCAGGTATTATTAAAATCTTCGTCAGTAAAGCTAATAATATTAATTCTCGGACTTTTTAAAACATAATTTCCAATATTTTTAGCAAAATCAGGTCGTTTTATTCGGACTAATGTAATAGTTACAAGCTCATCAAAAACAAATGTGGAAGTATATATCTGTCCAAATTCATTTTTCAAAAATCTCTTCATCCAGGATTGTGCTATTGCGAAGTTTTTATCATCTTTATTTTTCAATGCCAATATAAAGCCAGTATCTAGAAAAACGGCCATGCTATTCTTCTCCATACAATAGAACATCAACATTTTCTGACAAATCAGAAATCCCCAATTTAAAGACATCTTTTAGTCCTTTCCACGCAAGATCACTCTCTAATGAATTTAACTCGTTAGAATTATTGAGACCTTCAGCAATGAGTGCTTCTTTAATTAATTTCCCTATTAATTCTTTTTTAGTGATTTTTTTCCCTCTAAGTATTAAATGAGAGATTAATTCATCTAAATTCTTAACATTCTCTTTATCTATTCTTATAGTACTAATAATAAACACCTTTCATATTGTATATATGTATACAAGTATAAAAATATACTAGTTATTTTTTTAGATTAAATCCAGATGAGGGGTTATTTTTATATGAAACTGATAAAATTGATTTATGATCTACTTGTACACAACTTCCACTAAATGGGCACTACAGCTAATACACGGATCATAGGCTCTTGCTATTTTCTCAAACTCGAGCTCAATGTTGTCTATCTGGTTCTTTGCTAGAAGAGTATTACCACTCGTTCGAATAAATTCCTCAATATCATCGAGGAACATAGAGGTTGGTGTTATGATATCGGCTGCGGAGATTAGGCCATCTTTGACCTCATAATGATGAATTAATGTTCCGCGAGGTGCCTCAATCGCTCCTGTCCCAGAACCTGTATCTCGGGTAGTTTTTGCAAGTATTGATTCGGGACGGGTGAAAATCTCATCCACAATTTCAATAATACGTTCTAGTGAATGGATCTGTTCTATTGCTTGGGAGTGATTATTGAAAATTGGATTTCGATGCCATCTTTCATTTACAAGCTTGTCATGAGCCTCCTTTGCCTTACCTTTGAGTCTACTTCCTAGTAGGAGTACCCTTGCGAGAGCCCCCACGGTAAATGGTTTGTCCTTATATTGACTTCGCTTAGCAAAGCTATGACTAACGACTCGCTCCTTGATTATTGACCTATAATTTTCAACGGGGTGTTCTTCACCATCAGATGTGATGAATAAATCCCCATAATAATCATAGCCGTCATGAGGAGGTTTACAGCAGAGGAATTGCGTTTTTCTCTCCATATGATCGGGAATCTCAAGTCCTGCAAGGAGGTCGATCGTTTCAATTGCAAACGGAAGTAACTCCAAAGCCTCCTCTTTTATCTTGGTAAGCTTTTCCTTAGTTGGTAGCTTCCCAAACCCTCCAATGATCGGGTTCTCACCATGCATCATCCGTCCACCCATCATCCTCATGACCTTGTTACTAAATTTCTTGAGTTGTAACGCCTTTTCAACAATGTCTCCATACTTATCGGTCATTGCAAAAGCATTATCATACCCAAAGAAGTCTGGTAGTGCAAGAAAATAGAGATGTAAGCTGTGACTCTCGATTATCTCGCCATTATGCATAAGTTGACGATATAGTTTCGTTGTTGGATCCACCTCAACACCCAAAGCTTTTTCTAGACCTCGTAGAGCTGCATACTTATGAGAGAGATTACAAATTGCGCAGATGCGGGGCACAATGCTGAGGTCTTCCTGAGGGGTTCTCCCTACAACAAGGGCTTCGAAGAGTCTTGGACCTTCAAGAATTCGGACTTCGACATTTCTGACTTTATTGTCTTGAATCTCTACTTTGATACCACCATGCCCCTCGACTCTTGCTAATACTTCTATATTTATCTCATTCATCTTTGGCATGTCATTTTTCTCCTTTTTCAATGAATTTGAGAATTTTATGACCCCCATATCCTCTGATTAGTCTTATTATTTCCTCTCTTGTCTTTCCGAAACTTTCTAAGAATTTGAGGTGGTAATCAAAGTTTCCATCTTCATTTGGTCCCCAACAACCAACGCACGGAAGTTTATGATTGGGACAAGCTGAACCACATCCGCCCGCGGTTAATGGGCCTAAGCACTCTATCTTATCAAGCAGTAGACATCGGTTCTCATTGAGTTTACATTCATGACATACAGGGTGAGGGTAGGGTTCTGGTATCACTCCATGTATGAGTCTTGAGATCAGAGCGAAAGTCTGTGGTGCACTGATTGGACAGCCAGGGAGATAAAAATCGACCTCAACAAATGCGTCAATAGGTTTAGATTCTATGGGATCTGTCAAAAACTTGGCATCCCCATATACACTTTTCAATCGTTGCTCGAATCCACCATCTCCAGCGCACATTGCTTGCGGTCCACCATTTACAGCACAATTGCCAATAGCTACCAGGATTTTCGTTCTCTTTCTTATCTTGATAATATGTTCTCTATCCTCTTCAGTACTGATACTTCCTTCTATGAATGCAATATCGAGTTCTCCTTCTATTGGATTACTCGAAGCCATCGTAAAGGAACGAAAGTCTACTGCATTATACAAGTTTAGAAGCTCATCCTCAGTATGTAAAATGAGAAGCTGGTCTCCTGCACATCCTGTGAAACCATAGATACCCACTTTCGGTCTCTCTGAAGGTGTTTCAGTCTTACTAACTTTTTCCATTTTAGATCAACTCCCTGAAGTGTAATGTATCCCAGTATGTGAATACCGGTCCATCCATACAAGTATAAAGATGTTCAATAGCACAATGTCCACATTTTCCAATTCCACACTTCATCCTTCTTTCAAGTGATAGTTGGATCTGGTTCTTAGGTATTTTCAGTTTCAGGAACTCTTCGATTACAAACTTGTACATGACCGGAGGTCCAACTACCACAGCATTGGTTTCACGGGGATCTATTTTAGGAATCTTTTCTAAGAGTTTCGGTACCACACCTACATTCTCGGTCCAATCTGCTTTTGGTTTATCCACAGTATACAGACACTCTATGTCATCACGCTGCTTCAATTGGAAGAATTCGTTCTTGAACAGAAACTCATCGGGGTTTCTGGAACCATATAGAAAGAATACTTGTTTGAATTGGTCTCGATTGTCCAAGACATAATACAGGATTGAACGGAGGGGAATGACTCCAAGTCCGCCAGCAACAATAATAAGGTCCTTATTAACCATCTGATCCAGTTTAAAGCCATTACCATAAGGTCCTCTGATGTACACTACATCATTATCCTTTTTCTGGAAAAGAGCATCAGTCAGTTTTCCAACCTTTCTAATACACAATTCCAGAATTCCTGGACGACTGGGTGTGGATGAAATCGAAAAGGGTGACTCCCCAACCCCAGGTATTGAGAGCATGATAAACTGGCCAGGATTATAAGTAAAGGACATTGCTTTCTTCATATCTATATGCCGTATCTGGAAGAACCTGTGATCATTTATAAGATCATAATGTCGAACAATCCTTGCTGCCTTTGGTTTGAAAGGGTTCTCAACTGGTTCAAGCTTACTCATTTTTTTGATACCTCTTTTGTTATTAGAGCATCTGAAACCGTTAGGACATTAATTTCAACTGGACATATTTCCACACAACGACCGCACCCTACACAACCAGGACGACCATATATCCTTCCAAATGTCTTTAGTTTGTGGCCATACCAGAGTCTGAGTCTATCTGCGCGTGACCCTCGAAAGTTATGTCCTCCGGCTACTAGACTGTAATCGACAAACATGCAACTATCCCAGTATCGGTCTCGACGTCCTATTGTCTCATTTGTAACATCAAAGATATCAACCACATTGTAACAGTTGCAGGTAGGGCAGACCATAGTGCATTGACCGCATGATAAACATATCTCGCCGAATTCATTCCAGACTTCACTTTCATAACTGAGTTCCATAATATCAGGCATGCTATCAAATTCAAAGCTTTTCTTGAACATTTTATTTCGTTCATAACGCCATTTTACATAGTTCTGAAGATCATCTTGCGTCACATCCTCATCAAAGAACTCCTCTCGTTCATAGATCATATCATGTCCCAAGCTGGAACCAACCCAAACTAAATAATATTCACCAAGGTTAACAAAGAATAAGTCAAATCCCTCGCGCACAATATCAGTATCAGTTGAATAGCACAATGAATTTTCTGTTGGAAGACAAGAAAATCCCACTATAGCCGAGTTTTGTCGTAATTTTGCATAGTAGGGATCAACCGGGTCTCGCATGAAAATATCGTCAAGTATGAGAAGACCATGTATATCGCAGGGATGTGCTCCCAACACAACCCTCTTCTCAATCATGGAATTTTCTGGAGTAAATCCTTTCTCATTGAAGCGCATCATTGTGAACCGCATCGGATGAAAGAGTTTCTTTAGGGGGATCATTGGATGTTCATCAGTGACAACTAGATCTGAGATACTTTCAAGCCGATCGAAAGACAGTACTCCATTCTTATACGTCGGTCCATATAGATTTCCAAACTTGTTAAGAGTCTCAAGAAACAACTCAAGAAACTTCGATTGCATCTTCAATATGCGCATGTGTAGCACCTAACTTAAATTAATTTTACTACTTTGTAGATTAAAAAAAATTTACTAAAAGGATAATATGCGGATCGATTTTATTTAGAAGAATCTTTTCCTTTAAAAGTTTATTTAAGAAATTATTATTAGTAGGTTTTATTTTATTAAATATAAAAATGATCCTAATGTATTATAAGACATTTGAAATTATATTATTCTTCTGTACACCTTAAGCTTATCAGCTACGATATTTATGCTATAACACTTTTATCAAATTCTGGTAGGTCATCTGGCGGCTCCTGTCATAATTAAATCTTAATCCATTAAAAGCATTTTAATATCATCAATTGCTAAGATTTTGGCATTTCTAAACCATTTTCTGTAGCGTAATCCCTCGTTTCGGGCTCATCTTTAAAGATCTTCGTTAGCTCATATTCACATAATACTTCTTCCTCATTAACCTCAATGGTCATCATCGGCCGGGCGATTTCTTCAGCGTTATATTGAAATGTTATCAGGCAATATTTTTCACCTTCTTCAGCTAATTGTGTGCATTTTTTACACGCACCCTTAGGTCTTAGTCAGTGGAATGGAACCATTTTTACCATCTTATCGCTCGATTTTTACCGCTATTTTTATTTGTATCTTTATTTTTATAAATTCTAAAAATTAAGGGGCGTTATTCTCCTTCAAGAATCCCTTTTCTTTCAAATAATTAAATAATCTTCGAGAATTAAACCAAATAATCTCTTTTGAATGTTCTAAATGTTTAAAGTGTTTTTCATTTCCCGACCAAATGGGACTATTAAGTAAGAGAGCACTAGCTATGTATGGAAGATCATCTTGATGGACAATCAATTTTCTTGCTTGAGAAATCTTAGCCTTATATTCCTTATGAGGAACTTCTATGATATCAAAATAAGAAAGATTCTCATCTATCATTTCTTTATCATAATCTAATTTCTTTTCGAGATTTCTTGAAACCTCTGCCTTATATATATCTGGTGCGAATAGTTGGATACCCGCATCGCCTAAAACTAGATTTATTATAGCTCTTTCAAGCCCTTCTTTATTATATAATGCAGAAAATATAATATTGGCATCTATGACAATTGAAATCATTTTAAACGATTTTTCTTTCTTTTAGAATCTCAGCTCTGATCTCTTCACCGGATTTGATTATATCCTCCAATGTTAGATTCTTTTCCTTTAATCTTTTCCTAAAATCATCACTAAATTCATCTATTCGCCTTTTTTTTTCTTGAGTGATAAAGATTCTTAAAAGATCATCCATTGATTTTGTTTCGTAAATCTCTTTAAACCGCCTTAACTCCTTTTTAGTTCCTTTTTTAATAGATATAGTAGTATATGGCATTTTTCTTTTTTATATTATATTATTTAATTACATAATAGTTCTATTATCTAATTATTCAATAGAAATCTTCATTTAAATTTTTATCTTTTTAATTTAAAAATCAATTTTTTCAATTTAATTCCAGTTATTTCTTTTTTTCATGGAGTTAAAATTCAATTATTCTTCATTGAGAATTAGCTTAATTGTTTCTTTTAATTTAGGAATATGGTTTTCAACAACATCCCAAACTAAGTCATAATCAACACTAAAATAGTGATGGATTAGTTTATCTTTCATACCCGCAATTTTATTCAATTTGATCTGTCTATATTGTTCACATACTTGTTTAGGAATGGTTTTTACAGCTTCTCCAATAATTTCCATTCATCTGAGTTTGGTGAGAAAGTATTATGCTATATATAAGGGAGTTTATGTACAATTTTCCAAGTTGAGTCATCAGATTTTTATCGTCGAGTGAATCAAATATCACTAAATATTAAGTAACAAAATTTTTATTTTCTTTTTTCCACTATTATGATGATAAGAAAACTTAGAGGATTTTAATGACCTTAATTGAAGAAATAGATATAATACAAAAAAAATTTAATCTAAGGGAATGGGTTTTAAATGAGTTGAAAAATTTTGAATCAAAATATGGGATGACAACTAAGGATTTTATAGAGAAATGGACAATTAACGAAATTCCAGAACCAGAAGAACATGATCTCTTACAGGAATTTTTAGAATGGGAAGGATTATCTATAAGTTTACAAAAGGTCGAAAGCGAGTTGAAAGAGATTGAAAAGCGTATTAAAGAGAGCTGAAGAGGCTTCAAAAGAACTCTCTCAACTTAATCTTAAGAGTTTAAAACTTACTCGTATTAAAATAACAAAAAACAATCCAGATACAGGTCATTTTAGATTAAAAGCATTTTTAACAGAAAAAGAATCTATTGAAATTTTCGAATTTTATTTTTCAGGTAATTTATTGAAATATTCATATACATATATTAAAGAAAGTTTCTCTATTTTGCGATATGATAATGCTCCACATCATAAAAAATTAAAATCTTTCCCCCACCATCATAAGCATATAAAAGATATAATTAAGGAGTTAGAAAAACCACGGTTGGAAGAATTTCTAAGATAATTAAAGAAATTAAGATTATAAAATAAGTTTTAATAAATTTTATAATAATAAAATGTTTAATCATCATTACACTTGCAAATTCAATTAAATCCTCAATATACTGCTTCCATGGATTATTCTAGCGATTTCTAAAATATCTTCTTTTAAACGATATATTATTCGAAAATTTCGGTAAATTATCTCCCTTATTTCAACATTTTCTAACTCTGGAACAATCCTACAATTTTGGGAAATTTACTTAGATTTTCGATAATAATGATAATTTTTTTAGCAAAGTTTTGGGCAAATTTTGGTGCTGTTTTCTCATAATAGATAATTACTGATTCATAATCATCAGTCGCTAGAGGTGACCACCTTATTTCAACCATTCTCTAAATTTTTCTTTTACATCCTCATGGGATATAAAATCTCCACTATCCAACTGCTCGATACCTTTGGAAATCATTTGCTGAATATAAATTGATTCCATAATATCATCATAATTAGCATCATCTGGAAGCTTTTTGATTGTTTCAATTACTTTCTTTTTTATTGTGTGCATATTCTTCAATATCTTAGTAGATTTTTAATTTAAATTTTTAATCCTAATTATTCTTAATTTTAATATTCTTAAATATTTCATTTACACGATGATTACTATATATATTTTAGATTTTGAGGGTATCACCATCGTCAAAAAATATAAAAACTTCAGATTTTTTGATTGGCATATTACTAGATTTGAAAATCTTTTAATGAATGTCTATTTTTTTTTATCAAAAACAATCTTCATGGTAAGTATAAAAAGCTGTTTATTGATGAGAAACTTGGGAATTAGACGGGTTATCCTATTCCGAAACTACTTAATGCATAAACATAATTTAAATTTTGAGGTACTCTTTTTCCATAATACATTTTAAGATTTGGGTGATTGCTTCCCTGATCAAGTTTTATAGCGGTAGATACCATTCATTCCAACTAGAATAATTTGAGCTCTCTTCTATGAGTCGCTTTTTCTGATTTTCAGCATCTTTTTTAGCTTGTTGATAACTCTCAAAACTATTCAGATTAAAAAAGATTTTATATAGTCAAATTGTATTTTATTATTAGATTAGATTAAGATGACGGAAAAAAAATCAAAACCATCCTCACATCCGTTTGATGG
>CAZRBD010000126.1:0-11763 GCA_964598265.1 uncultured archaeon | reverse complement strand
CCTGCGCCTCCCATTGGCATAGGAGCAGTTCCACTTCTCCTTTTTTTCCGTCTTGATTGAGAGTCACGAGTAGACATTTTAATAAATTTTTAAAGGTTTTCCAATTAATTATTTATTTAATAAATCTTTAAAAACATATAAAATTTTATTTTGAATCTTAAGAAAAATTTTGATAACTTTTTTTATTTTGTTTTAATTATTTTAGATAATTTAAGAAAGGAAAGATCGAGTTATGGTAAAAAAAGAAAAATTATTATTGTCTTTAACAAGTTTTCTATTATTTATAGTGATGGTCTCATATATAGCAAATGATTCAGAAGTACATTACACAGATTATAATAATATCAACGAAAGCGTAGAAGTTTCCACTAGTTTAGAAGGAATAGAAAATGTAGTAATTACAAAAGTTAATAGAGAAGTTAATATAAGCGGTTATGGTTTAATATATTTTGAAGATTTATTAGAAGTTAAAAATTTAAACAACGCTCCAATTTCCTCAATTTTTATTGGAATTCCGGTTACGATATCTGATGATTTAGTTTTATTTGAAGCCACAGGAATAAACAAAAACACTTTGTTTGCTGAACGTTCCAATTTGATAATGAATGAATATAAAATGATAATAATATATTTTAATTCCCCACTGCTACCATATCAAACAAGAACCATCAAATTTAATCATATGTATAAAAACATCATATCATATGGCGGCATACGAGAGAATCAATATATAAATATTTCTTTGATCGTTTTTCCACTTTTACCCTATAAGTTAGAGGGTGAAATAACCGCCCTTGTTTGGTTACCTAAAGAGGCCTCAGATATACATGCAGATTGGGGTTTAGTTCTTCCCGAGATTGATAGAGTCTCTTATACTTACGACTTTATTAAGGATGAAATTGGATCTGATTTTATAACTCCATTCTTGGAAAATTTAGGTGATAAAAAGGTAGATAGAATAAACTATTTTGATAACACTAATACAAAAACAGAGGTGAAAGAAATAAAACGCGAAATATTTCTTTCACCATGGGGAATTATAAGAGTAAGAGAAGATATAACTTTAGAGAATTTAGGTATAATTGATTTTTATTCAATTTCATTTAAAATACCTCAGCTTGCTAAAAATGTATATATCTCTGATCAATTAGGTGAAATATATGGTGTAACGATTGAAGATTCAGGGAATCCAAATTATAAAAATGTCGATATTCAATTATATGCAAATCGTGTAAGAATGATGCCAAATACTACATTTTCATTTAATATAGAATATTATTTACCATTTGAACATTTTGTGTCAATAAATTGGTTCCAAGAATCATTAAAAATTGATTCATTAACCACAATTTTTAAATATTTGGGAAGAGACCAAACTATTGATATAATAATAGACGGTTGTTATAGGATTGATTCCCTTACAGAAGCTCCAGAATCTATAATTAAATCTAAAGGAACAACAACCTTAACATATAAAACCGATTTCGTTACTCCTAATGAAAAAAAAATAATACAAATTACTTTTACAATAGATCTTTTCAATTTATTACTAAGACCCATTATATTTATATTGAGCTTTGTCATAATCGCATTTCTTTATGTCTTTCTTACTAAAATAAGAAAGAAAGAACTTGAACCAACTTCATTAACTCGGAAAATTATACCCGTAAATGAAATTAGAGAGTTTTCTTCCTTATCTGAAGAAAAGAACGCTTTAACTTTAGAAATTAGAAAAGCAGAAGAAGCTACTAAACGCAAAAAAATGGCTAAAAAGAAATATAAGAATATATTGGTGAAAAATTCTTCAAAAATAGATGAGATACAAAAAGAGATAATACCATTCAAAAAAATTTTAACTGAAGCAGGAGAAATCTTTGAAAATATTATAAAAAGATTAGATATTCTTGAAACTGAGAGATTTAGTGTCAAGGATAGTTTAAAACTTTTAGAAACGAGGTATAAAAGGGGTAGATTACCATCGAGAGCGGCGTACCAAAAACTATCAGAAGATTTTAATAAAAGAAGGAGAAAAATCGATAGAACAATAGATAAATTGCTCCAGCAATTAAGAAGTTATTTATTATAAAATTTTTAATTACTTGTGTATAAATTTATGAAACCATGGTTATTTGATATTTTAGCATGTCCAATTGATAAATCTTTTCCATTAGAATTATATATTTTTTCTTTAGAAACGAGATCAGAAGATATCCAGTCATTTGTTAAAATATACAAAACTAGAAATATTGATGTTATTAATGATGAAGATATAATCAATATATATAATGAGGAAGGAGGACAATACTATAAAGATAACATCGTTATTCAAAAACAGAAGCTTGAAGAATATATTGAACTGATTATTTCAAGTATAGATGAGTTAGAATATATTAATGATAACTCTCCGAGTAAATTAATAACAAGGTATTTAGATATTTTAAAAACTGAAATAAAAGAAAAAATAATAAAATTTTCCAAAAATCCGGAAGTTAAACAATTTAACCAGATATTACCAGAATTATACCTTTTAAATAAATTTAAATTAGAAATTGAAATAAAATCTGGTATTTTATTTTGTAAAAAATGTGAACGGTGGTATCCGATTATTGAAACGATTCCACAAATGCTCCCTGATAATTATCGAGAAAAAAAAAAAGAAATTGAATTCCTTAAAAACAATAAAAATTTATTAAATAAAGAATTTTTTTATCAAGATCTAAAGCCATTTAATATTTAGAATTAATAAACCCAGGTCTTAGCCCGGTGGTGTAGATTAATACAGAATTTTGTATTAAACGCAATGGCCAAGCATTTGGGGCTTTGAACCCCGCGACAATACCCCTCACTACGAGGGGTATAGCGAACACGGTTCGAGTCCGTGCCGGGCTATTAATTTTTTCTAAAATTAAAAAAAAATAATTTTAATACATAATAAAAAATTAAATTCTTTATCTTAGGAATTCCTATAATAAATAGAAGCTTTATAAGGTAATTTATTAGACAATGAGATATCTTTCGGAATTAAATTGGACTATTATTGAAGTAATTTTACTTATATTCGTTTTTGTTGTCGGATTTTTAATTACTTATCTTTTGCTACCTTATATAATAAAACTCATGCAAAGAAAAGGTTATGTTGGAATTGATATACATAAAAACTCTAAACCTAAAGTTGCTGAATCTGGTGGTTTAGGAATTGTAATCGGTTTTACTATATCCTCACTTTTTTTAATGTTATTTTTCCCTTCATTTTCAAATGAAATTATAATTTTTTTACTAACAGTAATACTAGCCGGGGTTATAGGATATGTTGATGATAGAATAAGACTTCGTTCTCGTTATAAAATATTATTATTAATATTTTCAGGAAGTATATTCTTTTTTGCGATTAATGTTGGATTTATTAGTATCTCATCCCCAACAATTCCCTTCTTAGATCAAACTAGATTAACTATTATTTATCCTTTTGTAATTCCTATAATATTCGCTATTTTTCCTAATACTGTGAATATGTTGGAAGGATATAATGGTGAAGGTTCTGGAACTTGCTTGATAGCAGTTTTTTTTCTTCTTATATCCGGAATAATATGGGATTCTGCTGAAGCTATAATTTTTAGTGTTCCAGTAATAGCTGTATTAATAGCTTTTTTTATATATAATAAATTTCCCGCAAAAATTTTTCCAGGTGATGTAGGTACATTAAGTATGGGTGCAATGATTGCAGGTATAATATTATTTGGTTCATTAGAAATTGCTGCATTTTGCGCAATGTTAATCCACATATTTAATAGTTTTTACGTAATTTATTCCGTACGTGGATTTATCGAAAGCGGTGATATTAAAGCAGGTAAAGAAGATATTATTTTACTTAAAAATGACCAGATCAAAGCTTCAGATCAAAAAGATGCAGTTTTAACTTTACCCCGATTAATTCTTGCAAAGGGACCATTGAAAGAACCAGAATTGGTTAAAAATTTTTATGCAATTTCAGTAATTTGCGGATTTTTTTCAATCATATCTATCTTATTTATACAATTTACTTCAGGGAATTTTGAATTCTACGGATTATTCTTAACATTTATAGTACTCTTAATTCCTACAATAATAATTCTATATAAATTTCCTAGAATAAGAGGAATAATCTTGCTAATGGTAATTCTTTTATTCATCATAATGTTTCTTTTAATGCTGATTGAAGCTTATATCATGCCACTTCCCTTAGAGGATCTTGATCTAAAATTTGTAAAAATCCCAATTAATTTAATAATTTCGATACTTTTGATAATCCCCGTTTTATTAATTTGGTATTTGATTACAATCAAGTATTTTTGGTGGGAAATAAATAAGATGAAAAATAGATTATAGAAATATTCGGATTTTTATATCTATTTTGATATCTATAATCAATAATTTAATCTATTTTGATAATTTCATTAAAAGAAGGATAATCGTTTGATATAAAGGTAAATAAGTTGAATAAAAATAAAAGATATTTTCTCTTCGTTATATATGTATTATTTTCTATAGGACTTTTTTTATTATTTAATATGATCTTCTTCCACTTTAATTGGCTATTACTTCTAGTTGACTGGACATTTCTCCTCACAATCCTTCTATACTTACTAACTATTGAAGAATTTCTACAATGGGTAAAAAATGGTAAGAGAAGTGAAATGAGCGATTTAATAGCAATCGGTTTTTTCTTTTTCCTAATTTTATTCTTCTCAAAAGACTTCTTAACATCTATAATGGGAGCTTTTTCAATTTATTTATGGATTGGAATTTTTGAATTGAAGGATTATCCCATCCTAAATAAGATTTTAATAATTTCACTTGTTACTTATAATGTTATTTTCATTGCAGGATTATTGTCATTATATTTAGATGATCCAATTTTTTTAAACACGAGTTTTGCATTTTCATTTTGGATTATCCTCATCTTGGGTTTCGTATTATTTGGAAGAAAATATATAGTTGTTTGGCGATTCATGAGCCCTGAATATTTAACTTTGTTTCTTTATGTTATAGCATGGTTAGCAGTTATTTTTATTAATCAATATACCCCTTTAACGTTTGTTGGAAATCCAATCCAAAGGATTGGATCTAAGGACTTTACTTTTCTTGATTTTTTTATGAATATCTATTTTATTTTGATTATAATCAATTGGATAATTTATTTTAGTTCTGTGTTTTATTTAGACAAGTTGTTATGAATAAAGAGAGTATAAGATTAAGAATTATTGAAATTGGTAGACAGAATAAAAAATGATATTTGAATAAAAGGGAAAGTAAAAGTGGGCTTTGGTAATTATACTATCTTAAATGCTATGGCTTACGGATCACTATTCGATAAAAGAATTGCAATTATTGCAGAAAACCTAAATGAAATCCCGGAAGATGAATTAAAAGGTATTTTAGCACATGAACTAGCTCATACGAAAGGAAAACACACTCTTATTTTAACATTAATTACCTCTGTTGATTTAATTGTGAGAATGTTTCTTGGAATACCAGCTACATTTTATGACTATACATTTGGAGATCCACAAATACCAATGATAGTTTTTATCTTTTTGAATCTCGGAATTTATATAATCCTCTTTATATTTGTAAGAATTTTAGAAGGGAAAGCAGATCTAAAAGCAAAAAAAGCGGGTTATGCAAAAGAGCTTGTTAAAGCACTTTACAATTTAGAAAGCTTTTATGCTACTGGTAGAGAAATTGGATTTAACACTATGCTATTATGTGAAGAGAAAATTACAAGGGACAATCAGCTTTTAGATTATATGAGCACAGCAATTTATTTACACCAATCAATGATAAAACCATCAAGAACATCACTTTTAGCTAATTTATTCAATTCTCATCCCCCTAGCTATCATAGAATTGTTGCTATACTAAGTAGTGAATTGAAACCGAGTAAAGGGGCGATCCTTCCTTTTATATGCTTGAAAAAATCTAAACAAAAAAAATATGCTAAAAAGTTTGAAATAGCTAGAAATGAATTTAAAACCATCGCAAATCAAAAATTTAAGGAAAATTTTGAAATAGATGATATTTCTTCACTGATGGGTGATCTTAGAAGAAAAGATTTATTTAAATTTGATCTTCAAAAAGATTATATTTTTAGGAATTTGATTACTGATAAAATAATTCTTGGTAGGTTAGTTGATATTCAGTTCATTGATGATATTACAGAACCTTATCAATACATTATAAAAAATTTAAAAAATAATCAAGAAAATCACTTAAATTCATCAGAGTACTCACGAATTCAATATGAATTGAATGAAAGCTATTTTTTAGGTGAAGATTTCCCCCTAACCCTAACAGATATAACGTTATCTGAAAGTAATAAAAAAGGATATTTTAATTTCGTTGATAAAGATATTAAAAAAATCCAAAAGCCTATTTTAAAAAAAAAATTACCAACTTCAATTGCCCAAATTAAAAATTTGAAAAATCAAGATATTTTTTTAAAAGATGGAGGCAAGTTAAAAATATTTAAATGTTTAAATATAATTCCATCTGAAAAATTAGAGGATTTTCGAATTGAATTATCTAACTCTGTCCAGTCTGAACAGAACTCAATAACATATTCATTTAGAGAACTTATTATTCGGCCTAGAAAAATTTATTTGACTATAAGCAGAACTCCTCAATTTCGAAAATCTGAAGTAGAGATTATTAAATGGCTGAATAGAGAACAATTACAGTCCTTCATATATCTTAAGAAACCAGTGAATAATTTAGAAATTGGATACATTCAGAACATTAATATAAATTTAGACAATATTAAAAAAAAGGTTAATAAAGACAAAAAAAACAAATCGGATGTACTCACTATAAACAATATCTTTGGTAAGCAGAAAAATATTTCTTTTAAAGAATTAGAATTGATTAGCTTTGAATATAATGGTGTTCTGATACAATTGAAATCGGCAACAAGCTTGACTAGCCGGTTAGGATATAAAATTTTGAAGAAGTTCAAACCAGAAAGAATAATTATGACCTAAAAAAGTTTAATATAAATGTGTCTTTCAAATTTTTAATTATGGTAAGTAAAATCACTAATATTATTCATCTTTTACGTATTCGCCAGTACTATAAAAATATAATGATTTTTGTAGGAATTTTTTTCAGTGTACGATTATTTGATTTTACTCTATATATTAATTTGATTGTAGGTTTTATATTATTATGTTGTGCTTCTTCTTTTAATTATATCATAAATGATATTCGGGATATTGAAAATGATAAAAAACATCCTGAAAAGATTGGGAAAAAACCTCTAGCTTCAGGAGAGTTGCAAGTTTCTTCTGCTATTTTTTTACTAGCTTTATTAGTTTTAATTATGATAGTGGGTTTGATTTTTATTCAAAATATTATTCAAAATCTTGGTTTAACGCTGATTATAATATTAATGATTACAACCGGTCAATTATATAATCATTTTCTTAAAAATTATGCATTTATAGATATAATAATATTATCCACTGGTTATATTTGGAGAGCATTAGCAGGTTGTGCAATAATTGGACAATTTGTTTCTGCTTGGTTATTTTTAGCTATTTTTGAGATTGCACTTTTCTTAAGTATTGCCAAGAGAAAAGGAGATTTAATTATATTAGGAAAAGAAAAAGCATTTGAACATAAAAAAGTATACGACCAATACTCTCAAAAATTATTAGATCAATTTTATGTTTTAATAGCTGGGTCTTTGTTTATGACCTATTCTCTCTACCTAATCTTTAAATTTGATTTAATTATTCCTGGTGGAGCTAACCTTAATGAATATATTGTTATTTTTACAATACCTATTTCTCTCTATATTATTATGAGATTTATGTATTTAACCTCTGTTAACCCAAAGATCGCTCGAAATGCTGAAAAAGCTTTTCTTGACATAGGCATAATAATTGCTGCATTCTTGATCTTTGCAATTCTCTTTATCTCATTCTATTTTGATACTTAAATTCAATTTTTAAATTTGTAGAATTGTGTTACTATTCAAATAAATAACCTCATTTATAAAACATTTTTAGAAATTATTTATTATATTAAGATTCTTTTAACATTTTTACAAATAGATTTTGAATGATAAATAATCCACAGAAAATTTTTTAGAGATCTTTTAATAAAAAATAAAAATTATAGTCAATTTTCAGCCTTCTAATTATTGTTCTTTTTTGGTTGTTATTAATTGAACATCTAGATTTAAAATTGTTGTGTAAACAATATTTAAACATCCATTTAAAACTACATCAGAACAATTATCAGGAGTATCTTTGTAAGAATGGATAAACATAGAATCTTTATCTGAATAGAAACAGCTAACTTGAAATTTAGATTTCGACTTGTTTAAAAATGAGTGAAATGATTTGAAATCGCTCTTTGGCTTTATTATTTTATTTTCCAGGATTAAAGGTATATTTAGTTTTTCTGCTGATGATTTAAATAAGTTATTTAAGTCTTTATTAATAGATTTTTTTCTTAGAAAGCCTGCTTTATCTAAAAGTCCTATGTAGGTTCCAACCATATCAATATTGATATTTATAGATTTATTAAGATTATAATTTTGTGTTAATTCTTTTAAATGTCTTTTACAGTAATATTTTGATCCTTTTAATCCCCATTCCTCTGATCCACACCATAAAAATATAACGTCATGATTCTCTAGAGGATTTTCTTTTATTATTTTTGCTAATTCAATTAATAAAGCCACGCCGCTGGCATTATCAATAGAACCAGTTGATTTACTGGAAGTGAACACGAAAAGAAGAAAAGGAACCATCACACTTATCCCTAATAATGAAACTATAGTTATAAAATAAACTAAAATGGTATTAAATTGAGTGATTGAAAGAAGATTTAGAGGTATCCAAATTGAAAGAAATATAATTAAGGAAATATAAGGCAAAATTACAATTCTAATTATCCATAATAAAACTTTTTGTATTCTGTAAGGTACTCTTGATGAAATCGAGTCGTAATGAGCTGAAAAAATTATAACAGGACGATAATTAGCACTATTAATAGCTTTTATTGTAGAAACTAAATTCTTAGAATGTTCTTTTTCTACAAACGAAATACTTCGTGTTTTATTAAATAAATATTTAATAAAATAAAATAGTACAATAATTAAAACTAAACGTAACATAAGTAAATAACCAATGATGATCAAATAAAATGTCTTCATTAATAATCTAATGGGAGAGTTCCATGAAAAATATTCGCTAACGGAATTAATTTTATTAATCCTTAATTCTTCTTGTATATAATTTATAGCTTTAGTTTCCCCAACACTACCAGCTGAACGATCAAATGCTAAAAGTTCTATATGCTTTAAGACTGGTTTGTCATCAACTTTTAATTGATTTGAATTATCAAACATCGATTAATTATTTATTTATCTTTTTTTTACATAAATTCATTGTTAATTTATAAAGATTATGTTATAATTAATCATTTTTCATCAAGATCAATGTATTTTTTTAGGAGTGGATAAAGGCTTATTACTACCATTTGATTTAGAACCTGTCTAAATCGTATTTGTCCCAATAATAAACAATGGAAGAGAAAATATTGTTTTAAATAAAGCGAAAGTAACATGTAATACATAAATCTGATTAATCCATCAGTTATAAATCTATTATTGCGAATTACCAATATAGAATAATATAGTTCATAGTTTCCAATATCATATATACTTGATAAATATTTGAAAGCAAAACAACAATTTTAGATAAAATACTAGTTGATTCGTCCTCATCTAAACCTTTTCTTGCATATTTAAAACTTTTTCTACTTAATCCAATAAAAATACAACTAAAGATTAGTTCAAGAATAAACATTAAGATAATATATGAGCTAAATAAAACAAGACGAGTCTTTAAATAAAAAATAGGAAACTTCCAAATAGATATAATAATAACAAAAATGCCTGAAAATAAGTAGATTATCCCCCATATTTTCTCGTATATTCTCATATTTTTCAATATTTAATAAAGTAATAGTTTTTTATTTTTCATAGTAAATAATAAGTAATTTTATTTTTCTCATTTTAAATAATTTTTTTATTTACTTAGTTATTCTCTTTATAAAATTTTTTATAGTTTAGAAAGATGGTCCTCTTATTTTAATGAAAGTGATCCAAAAATGGGGGGACAGAAAAATTAATCGGTCTTAAAATCTCATTTTTCCAATTTATAATGATTTAATAAATCTTCTATTTTATCAAGAAATATTATAGAATGAGTATATATTGAAATTAATATGGCTAACGGGTATATACCAATTTCACTTAAAATATGATTCTATGCAATATTTAATAATGATCGATAAAAAATGATAAAACTTATATTTCTTAAAGTTAAAAAAATATTTAACAAACATTTAAGGAAAACAAAAAAAAAATAAAAGTGATAATAATATGGAAAAGAAAAATTTAGCAATAATACTCTTAGCAGTTGTCCTTGCAGTCTCTGGTGTTGGAAATATTATACTGGCTGTTCAAGTAGGTATAGTTGAAGTTGTCGCACCACCAAAAGGTCAAGATTTGGTTTTTGGAACCTTCCAGGGAGATATTGTACATCTTGATCCGGTATATGCTTATGATACCGCTTCAAGTAGTATAATCGATCAAGTTGTTGAAACCCTTTATAGGTTTAATCTCACAGATCCAGATTATAATGCCATTCCGTGGTTAGCATCAGCTATGCCAGCAATCTCAGTTAATGGATTAGAATATACTATTACACTCAGAACAGGTGTCATGTTCCATGATAACACTACAATGGATGCCACCGCTGTTAAATGGAGTTTCGATAGATTAGCGTGGTTCTGGAATTATTCTGGTAATTCAGATTTACCAGCACCATTTAACGTATCACTACCGGCTGCTTTAGATTCTGGAATCCCGACCCCGACTCAACTATGGGGGGCCATATATATGAATCCAGATGGAACACCAATTATTAACCAAACTGTAGTTGTCAATGCTAATACCATTAAATTTATCCTAAATCAACCTAGAGCAGCATGGTTATCTATTCTAGCTTTCTCAGGCAGCGGTATTTTGTCGCCTACTTCAACACCCGATGACGACTATATACAACTCTTTGAAGATTTAATAGGTACTGGACCATTTATGTATGATTCCTTTACTGTGGGTGTCGAAATAAGACTCTCTGCCTTTTATCTTGAGAATCTAGGAGAAACTATAGAATATTGGCAAGGAAGACCTCAACTTGATACTATAAAAATTGTCATATATTCGAGTCTTTCATCTCTAAATCAAGCATTATTATCGGGTGATATTGATATTTTAACTGCAATGGATCCAGCCTTTCTTGATCAACATGACGCCGATGTTAATATAGTTCTTAATTACGCAGGAGGCACCCTTACCACTTCTTGGGTTACATTCAATGTCGATCATATTTCTGTGGGAATGAGAAAAGCTATATCATATGCTTTGAATTATTCATATATAATAGATGTGGTTTATGATAGGGTAGCTGTTAGGCTCCCAACCTATATTCCGATGGGTATTGCATATGCTAACTATACATTGGATTACCCTACATTAGACCGTACAGTAGCAAGAGCAACACTCCTTGCTGATTCTATTTTTGGAGGACTTCTTACCACGGCTGGTATTGACGCAAATAGTCCAGATGCTGATTGGATAACTCTTGCTGAAGGTGCTACTCCTCTCGCTGCTTATAACTATTCATGGAACATAGGAAATGATCTAAGACA
>CAZRBD010000125.1:2057-11927 GCA_964598265.1 uncultured archaeon | reverse complement strand
ATGGAAGAAGGTTTAATTGATTGTTCTATAATAACTGATAAAGATGACAATTTTAGGCCTTTCCCAATACTCGGAACTAATCGTAAAGAATTATTTAAAGGTGTAGGTTATAAACCGACTCAAAGTCCAACACTCTCGTTAGTGGGGTATGCAATCAACAAAGAATACACAGATATTGCAGTTGTTGGCACTCCCTGTCAAATACAAGCTTTAAGAAAACTACAAAATCATCCTGGATTTGATTTTGAAGCATTTGATTTAGTTTCACTAACAATTGGGACATTTTGTTTTGGAACTTTCTATAACCAGAGCTTAACAAATTGTTTTAAAGAATACGGGATAAATAACAAAGAGATAACGAAAGTAGCAACCGATAAAAATAAGTTTAGTATGAAAATTTTTACCAACAATGGTATTACTGAAATACCACTCAATTTCATCTATGAAAAAGCCATACGGAACTCTTGTTTTTCATGTTCAGATTATACAGCTTCCTTTGCTGACATCTCTATAGGAAATATAGGAAGTGAAAATGAGTGGAGAACTTTGATTATTAGATCTGAGAGAGGGCATGAAATACTTGATTTAGCTTTAGAGAAGGGTGTTTTTAAGACAAATCTCATTTCAAAAGACAATGAAGATATCTTATTGACGCTGACTCGTAATAAAACGGAGATTGTTAAGATTGAGTCAATTACGGACCATTCCCCTGATATTAGAAGTTTCTTGATTCGAAATGAAAGAATAGCAAGAGCATATAGACCAGGAATGTTCGTTATAATATGGCTCCCAGATATAGATTTCTTACCCATGTCAATTTCAAATATTGAGGGTAATCTTATTGAAATAACTGTTCAAAAAATTGGGGAAGGAACAAGAAAATTATTCGAACTGAGGAATGGTGATAGTATAGGGATAAGAGGGCCATTTGGTAATGCTTGGAATTATGAAGATGCTGATGACATCCTTATAATTGGTGGAGGAATGGGAATTGCTGCTTTAACCTCTCTAATTGAACCATTAAAGCAAAATAAGAAAAATGTGACAGTTACTATTGGGGCAAAAGATAAAATTTCACTGATTTTTGCTGATAGATTACTCGAACTTATTCCAGATACGCTTTGTAGTACTGATGATGGTTCTGTAGGAAAAAAATGTTTTGTAACAGATACGATAGAAGAGATACTTACACATAATTCTATTGATTTGATTATTACGTGTGGTCCTGAAGTTATGATGAAAAAGGTTATAGAGATAGCAGAGTTAAAAAACATAAAAGTCCAAGCATCATTAGAGAGAAAAATGAAATGTGGAGTTGGATTGTGTGGTTCTTGTTGTATTGGGAAAAATAATAATGTTTCAATTTGTAAAACTGGGCCTATTTTTAGTTCCTCAGACTTAAAATCATTTCCGCAGTTTGGAACTTATTCCAAATCATAAATTTCGTTTAAGTTCAGTTTTAGTGATTAATTTCCAGAGAATCAATTCTATTTTCTTTTCTTTTTCTTCATTTTCTTATTCTTTTTTTCAACTTCGGGAGTTTCTTCTCTCCAAGCTAATAGATCATCAATTTTAGAAACGCCCATTATTTTCAGATAGGCATCTTCCAAATTTTTAGCACCAACAGAATCTATTATTTCTTGTGGACTCCCTTCTACTTTTAGTTTTCCTTTATCTATTATCCCTATTTGGTCGCATAGTTCTTCAGCAGCGTCAAGAAGATGAGTACAAATGAAAATAGTTTTATCCGCTTTTTTTGCGAGATCAGATATCAAATCTTTTACCATTCTTGTAGCAGCAGGATCTAAATTTGATGTAGGTTCATCCAAAAAAATAATCTTAGGGTCTTGTATTAAAGCCGCACATAAACAGACTTTTTGTTTCATACCTCTTGAGTACCCTTCTAAAAGATCATTCTCACGGCCTCTCAAATTAAAAATATCTAATAATTCCTCGATGCGGGAAGATATTAATTCTTTTGGTAGATAATATAAATTTCCTACGAATTCTAAAAATTCTTTAGCTGATAGTTTTTGATATAGACCTGGTGATTCTGGCAAGAATCCACAGTTAATTTTTACTTGTTTAGCTTGAGTTATGATGTCATATCCTACAACTTCCGCAGTCCCTGAGGTAGGAGAGATAATAGCATTTAACATTCTAACGGTTGTAGTTTTACCTGCCCCATTAGGACCTAGAAGCCCATATGTCGCACCATAAGGGATTTTCAGGTTCAGATTTTTGACTGCTATAACATTCCCAAAATTTTTTGTAAGATCTTTAGTAATTATAGCATTTTTCTCGGAAATTTTCATCCACTCATATATTGTAATTGGTAATTTTTTTAATTTTCCCAATAAATTAAATTTTGAGATATAGTATTCTTATTATACATATATGAAACAATAAACGGGAAATTCTATTTGAATCAAAAATTTATTTTGAAAGTACACATTTTAAATATTTAACTTCAATTTATAAATTATATTTTGTTGATCAAATGGATGAAATGATCGCGTGTTGCGGAATTATATGCACGGATTGCCCGGCATTACAAGCAACTTTAGCAAATGATAATAATGAAAGATCAATTGTTGCTAAAGTATGGTCTAAATTTTTTGATACTAATTTCCAAACCGATGATATAAACTGTGATGGATGTAAATCGGTAAATGCAAAATTATTTAATTTTTGTGAATCATGTGAAATCCGCCAATGCTGTAAAGAAAAAGCGTTTGAGAATTGTGCTTATTGTTCAGATTATTCATGTCAAAAACTAGATGATTTTATCGAGAATGAGTTTCCGAATTCAAGACAAATTCTTGAAGAAATTAGAGAAAAACTATAGTTCTTATTTACTTTTAAGAATTATTCCGCGTTATTCTATGGAGCTTATTTTTCGTAAACTACAACAACCTGACATTTTCCGCATCCGTAAATATTAACCTCGTAGTGTTTTTTAACGTATGGAATTGTGCTTAAATTTTTAAACACTTCTATTTTACAATAAATACGATTTTTAAAACTAGCTAAGTATAAATTCCTATTAATAATTCATATCAGGTTTTATTCACAGGAAAATTATCTCCACATGAAACTCCAACTTGACAGAGACCGCATCCATAAATATCAATACCATAGTTTTCTTTAATATAAGGTATTGTGCTCTTTACTTGCTTATAACAAATTTTTTTATCATGACGATTCTCAAAAGATATTGCTTCCACAGGGCAATTATTGATACAATCGCCACATTCAGTGCAATATTCATAAGGATCTGAAGGTCTATTATTAGCATCTGAAGGTAATTTATAATCAACAACGATGCTCCCACACCTCATCGCTTTACCCCTCTCATTTATGAACCCATCTGATAATCCAAAAGATCCTAAACCTGTGGCAAATAACATATGCCTGTGACTCCATGTAGATGCAAAAAAACCTTTTTCAGGTTTACTATGAACCTTAAAAAGATAATCTTTTGTCATCGGTGCTAGAGATAGTATTCCCTCTTTTTCTAATTCACTAACTAAATATTTCTGTAATTTTTGATTTGATTGTTCACCATAAAGCCTTGTGTGGGCCCATCGTTCAGAAGGCATTGTTTTTGAATACTCTAAGTTTTCCTTTTTTGTCTTCTCGTTAATTGGAAGGACAAAACCTACAACCGATAAATTACTATAAGTAGATTTTATATTATTCTTTTCACAGAATTTTGAGAATGCTTCTGAAGGTGTGAGGTGAAAATTCCCAATTATTTCCTTGTACTCATTAAAAATAGGATCATTGCCAGAAACAAATCCTACAATCGTATCGGGTTTAAATATTAGAGACCCATCAACGAGCCTCATTCTATTGCTTTCATCATTTTTTAAAAAGTCATTGATCTTATCAACAAACCAATTTTTATCTATAGCCATGATAACGTGTTATTGCTAGATAATTTTGATGAGAAATATTTAATTGTTTAAATTAATTTCCCAAATAAAAAAAATTCGAATGCTTAGTTTATTTAGAATTGTTTAATCACCTCTAGTTTTTATAATTACCTTGGAACTTAAAACTAAAAAAGGTTTGATATTTGGTATTATTGGTGTAATTTTTGTTGGTTTACAACCGATTGTAGCAAAAACAAGACCACTTGTAATAAATGCTTATTTAGCAGCAGCCATGACATGTTTAGTCGAAGCTGCAATATTTTTACCCCTCATGCTTTTAGAATTAAGAAAAATAAATCGTACTAACCTAAAAAATGGAAATGACAAAATTAAAGGACTAAAGGGTTGGAAAGATAACTTCTGGTTGTTATTTTCCATCGGAATAATTTTTGCTATTAACCAAATTCTTTTTTTTGTTGGATATGATTTAGCTGGAGCTATCAACGGTTCTTTGACTCAAAAGACAACGGTATTCTTTTCTTTGTTTTTAGGGTATTTGATCTTAGGAGAAAGAATAACTAAATTACAAATTCTTTTTTCTATTGTGTTATTTTTTGGATTATCAATAGGGATTACTCAGTTCTTTTCTTTATTTGAATTAGACCTTACAATTTTAATTGGGGTTAGTATTCTTTTGCTAATTAGCTTCCTATGGATGGTTGGACATACTCTGACCAAACCGATGTTTACCCGAAAGGAGTTAACTCCTATCCAAATGGTTTTTCTTAGAAATTTTCTCTCAGGGTTAATTATTATTATGACTTTTTTTCTTATTTACCCTTTTGATTTAAATTTATTTTTTGAGCCCGCTAATTACCTATTCTACTTAAGAATGGGAGCAGTTTATGGTGCAGGATTGGTATGTTGGTATAAAACTCTTTCATTATTAGACGTATCAAAAGCTAGCACTATTTTTGGAGTAACTCCCATTACATCTGCCCTATTTGCTACACTGTTTCTTGAAGAAATATTTACATTGGCTCATTTTGTTGGTACTATAATTGTAATCATATCTATCGTTTTAATTGTTAATCAAAAGAAGAGTCCTGAATGAAGTTTGTTAAGTTCCCCTTTAAATAAAATTTTTGGTAAAAAACTAGATATATATTTCAATATATAATTTAAAATCATGAAATTTTAAGCATTTTGATGGTCTTATTTATGTTAGTAGTTTATTGAAAATATTTAAATATAATATTATATATAAAATATTAATTAATATATAATTGTATATATATCACTAAAAATAATAGAATTTAGGTAATAAGTTAGATTATTTTATCAATGGGGCATTAAATTTATTAAATTAAATTGAGAAGTGAAAATGTCAGATAATATTGTAATTGCTATTAAAGATTTAAAGAAATTTTTTGGAGAAGTTAAAGCTGTAAATGGTATCTCCTTTGAGGTACATAAAGGAGAAGTTTTTGGCCTTCTAGGTCCAAACGGTGCCGGAAAAACTACGACAATCAAGCTTTTATTAGGACTCCTTGAACCTAATGACGGTGAAATGAGAGTATTTGGATTAAATCCTGAAAGAGACGAAGTAGAAATCAAACGTCGTATAGGGTATGTTTCTGAAGAACCTCTGATTTTCAAATCATTAACACCTAAAGATTTATTTAATTTTATTGCATCAGTCAGGAGATTGGATGGAGAAAAAACGACTAAACTTGCAAAAGAATATTTAGAGAGCCTAGATGCTATTGAATATTATGATCAATTAATTGCTACTTTATCCCACGGTAATAAACAAAAATTGCAGATTATTGCTGCAATTCTTCATTTTCCAGATTTGCTTATATTAGATGAACCAATTGCAGGTCTTGACGCGAAATCTGTAAGAGTTGTTAAATCTATAATAGATCTTCATACTCAACGGGGTGGATCAGTTCTATTTTCGACTCATATTATGGAAATTGCACAGGAATTATGTGATCGGATTGGGATTATTAATAAGGGTAAAATAGTTGGGATTGGCACAATTGAAGAACTTCGAAAACAAGCGGATAAATTAGGTGCAAGCTTAGAAGATGTCTTCTTGCGGTTAACTGAACAAGACACCTCGGTTGATGAAATTATAAAAAAATTACGAGCATCTTTTAAAGCAAACAATTAAGAGTGTAAATGTGATGGAAAAAGAAAAGCAGAAATCTTTCTATGCTCTAGCTAAATACCCAACATACGAAATTTTGATGGAAGCTTCGATAGCATCATCAGGAGCTCATCAAGCAAGGCTAATTGAAAAATTTAAGAAGAACAAAAAGTATATTAGAAATCAATTTTTATCCATGAAGATTGTATTTTCATTTCTTTTTGCGATTTTACCACTATTTTCATTAACACCATATATGCAAATTGCTGATTATATTAGACAAGGGGCATTTACGTTAAATACCATAATTTTTGTCTCATCTTTTCTTTTTGGTATATACTTAGGAATGATGATTTTATATATGTTAATGTTTGGCATGATTTCAACTAGTTCTTTTATGTCGGGGAATGCTTTCAAATGGTTACAAACACTACCCTTCTCGAAGAAGGATTTAAAAAAAATCGGTTTTATGACCTTATTTCGTAATCTTGATCTCCCTATAATAATATTAACATTATCTTTTCCATTATTTATGTTGTTTGTAACTCTAAATATCTTAATATTTTTGGTAACATTGCTAGTTTCTTTTGTGAATGTAGTATTTAGTTTTAGTTTCCTTGTTATTATTGGAGAAAAATTGAGTTTTCTTTTCTCAGAGTCGAGGGGGAAGTCAAAAAAGGCTAATGTAGTTAGGATGTTGACGATGCTAGGGTATTTCATCTTCATTTTTAGCACTGTATTTGTTATTCAATGGGCCATTGGTGCTATTGATACTTTTTTTGTAATTTTTGCCACCAGTGAACCTTCTGATACTATAAATATTTTTCTAAGCTTAATTCCGTTCCTCTTAGCTCCTGGTTATCTAATTTCATTAAGCACAGTTCCAAACCAGGTGCCACCAGCACTATTATTTAGCACTCTTATTGGTTTTGCTTTATTCATATTATTGACTTGGGCTATTTTCAGAAAAGCTCGAGGAGCTCTACGTAATGCAATATCAACTGAGATCAAAACAGAAAAAGTAGTTGAGAGGAAGCCAATTCAAGTAAAAGTGAAAGCCATTACACCAATCAAAGCATTTCTACGAAAAGATTTGATTTCAACTACAAGAGATATCCAATCTTTTATGTTTATATTTTTCCCCATTTTTTATCCTTTAATTATGGTTCTAACATTACAAGGCCCAATCCTTGGGGAAATTACTTCAATAGAAGGAATTTTAATTTTATGGTCTATTATTTTAGGTGTTTATTTAATTATTCCACCCATGTTAGTCGCTGGTTTTTTGAATCTTGAAGAATCGGGAGCATCTACTATAGCATCTTTACCAGTAGTTCCACGAGAACAAGTGAAAGCAAAAATAATATTAATGATGTCTATTCAAGGATTATCACTAGTAATATTGTCAATAGTACTAACTTTCCTTTTAAATTCATTTTTAGTGATATTATTACTTTTACTGACTTTGCCAATTGCCTGGACCTTCATATTATTAATGCTTGAGATGAAAATTACATTATTTGGCAAAATGAAGTATAAGTATATTGCTGAGGAGTTAAACAAGGAGCATAAGATTGCAAAATGGATTCTTATGATTGTATCTGAAGCAGCGCTATACCTTATCTTTCTATTAATTGGAAGTATTTTAATATCCTTTTTCGGAATGACAATTGCGATAATTATTCTATCAATAATAGGAATCATCGCTTTATCAAGCTTGATTTATGTTTTTACGAAGATGTTTCCAAAGGTAGAGAAAATGCCAAAATACGAAACGGGAGGTCTTCTAAGGAACAAACCAATTTTAGGAGGCGTGGTTTTAACTATTTTGCATATTATTTTTCTATTTTTGGCAGGACTCACTTTTGAATTAGTATTCCTTTCGGTGTTGAATACACTGATATTAAATTATTTTATCCTTTATCTTTTCTTGAATTTTTTCTTCCAGTTTGGATTTTTAGCTTTGTTTTTGCTTTTTATTGTTCCCAAAGGTATGAAACTTCCTGATTTGACCTTTTCCTTTAAAGATTATGCTGAAAAAATCCGTTTAAGCACATTAAAGCCAATAATGAGAAATATTTTAATTGGAGTAGGTTCATTCATAATATTTTGTATAATTGTGTTAATTGGGGCTGTAACCTTGGGAAATTATGTGTTTTCCCCAGAAATTTTATTTCGAAATCCTAGTTTTGCGGGATTAGGATGGTTTTTATTTGTAATTATGCTTATTCCGGGAATTTGGGAGGAGATTGCGTATCGAGGCGTGATTTTTCCAATGCTTTCGAAAAAGCATAGTCTTAAAACATCAATTATTATTAGTAGTTTAATTTTTGGATTTGCCCATTCGTTTAATTTCTTAAGTTTAATCTTTAGTGGACTTGACCCTTTCATTATTTTATTTTCTGTTGGTTCTCAAATAATTTATGCAACATTTCTGGGGGTTGCTTTTGGATATATGTATGTTAAAACTAAAAGTCTCATCCCCGGTATAATTTTACATTATTTAATAGATTCAGTAGGTCAAGTATTTCTAAATACTATAATTTCTGATATTTTTCTAGCAGGTATATTTTTAATTTGTTTTGTAGGGGTTATTCCAGCAATTCTCATTGTGATTTTTGTTAAATTTGCAGTAAAAACTGAAAATGAAAATTATCTTATTGCAATATCGTAATACTCTTTTTTCATACTTATTCTAAAAAGTAGGCAGTTAATCTTCCTTTTCTTGAGTACAATGAACATGTCCACTAATGACAGTACCTACACAACCATTACAGCTAATGCATTTACAAGTATTTTCTCCAGTCCCTTTTAGCCATTTATTTGGGAGATCAGGTTCACGAATAAGAGGTCTACTTAAAGAAACGAAATCAGCAATACCCTCTGTTAGAATATTATCGATTACATCAAGTGATCTCATACCACCAACTAAAATTAAGGGGATTTCAATCTCAGATTTTATTTCTTTAGCATAAATTTTATGGTATGCTTCCTTATCCTTAGAATTGATGTTCAATCTTGATTCGGGATTCATCGCGGGGTACCAACCTAAATCGCCTTTAGTGCGCATTACAACCTCCCACATTCCACCAGTAATCTCTATAGCAGCAAATCCCATACTAGCCAATCTAGTTGCAATTTTTTTGGATTCTATTAATTCTAACCCTCCCTTTAGGAAGTCAGTAGCATTAATTTTTGCTAAAATAGGGAAATCGGTTCCCACTCTGTCTCGTGTTCTCTTATATATTTCTTCAAAAATCCTTATTCTATTATCAATAGTGCCCCCATATTCATCAGTTCTTTTATTTGTATAAGGAGATAAAAACTCACTTAACAGAAATCCATGAGCTCCATGAAATTGGACACCATCAAAACCTGCTTTATAAGCTCTCTGTGAAGCATTCGCGAAGGAATCAATAGTATCATCAATTTCATCATGTGTCATCTCCTTGGGCATATTACCTGTTATAGGTTCTAATACTGCTGATGGTGCCAAAGTAGCATCTACAAAATAAGATTGCCGTCCACAGTGCACTAATTGACATATGGCCTTACAACTTTTACTATTGTCGTGTATTATTTTCGCGATCCTCCTTAAACTATCAATGGATTTATCTTCATCTACTCCTAATTGGCCAGGGAAAGATTGGCCACTTGGTTGAATATAAGCATTTCCAGTGATTATTAATCCTACCCCTCCTTTTGCTAAATTTTTATAAATTGTTAGTAGATCATTAGTAACATCCCCTTCTTCTGTAGCCATACGCATATATGTTGCAGATCTCACAAATCTGTTCTTGATAACTAAATTTCCAATTTTTCCAGGTTCTTTATACA
>CAZRBD010000125.1:0-1957 GCA_964598265.1 uncultured archaeon | reverse complement strand
CCCATTGGTGAAATTTTAGCTTTAATATCTAATAATTCTGCGGTTTGAAATATTTTATGAACCAATTCTTCAGAATGATGCGTTCTTGTTGTAGGCTCATAGTTCAATATTATGATTTCATTTGAATCTTGGATCATTTCTAAATTTATACATTCAGTATTAACTGCTTTTAATTCGTCTAAATGTGATGCCACATAGCGAAATGCTCCTCTTAAAAAAGCTTCTTCACACCCAAAAGCAATTAATCTCACCTCTGTATTTTTGGGGATAGCTTCTTTATTTTTTTTTAAGTATCGCCCAAGGCCTAATATAACAGCAATTGCACTAAGATTATCGACAGCACCTGGTACTTTATTTGCTTTTTCTCCAGGACTAGTAAAGAATAATAAAAAAATTAATGGTATCCCTCCTATTATCAAACACCATGTAACAATAATAAAAAACATATCATATATTACTGGAAATTGTAAAATGAAAGCAAGTAGAGTTAGAAAGAAGAAGACTATAGAAACTCCAATCCAAATAAATAAAATACCTAATCCAAGAAGTGAGACTAGTCCATATCCTGCTTTTAAATATGTCAAAAGATTGAACTGATATTGACTATCTATATGCCCTGAAAAAATTAAAACATTTTTAATTTCCCCATCAGCTTTAATTTTACCTATTACATTTTGAGAAGGTTTTTTTTTGAATAAAGGATCAATAAACTCCTTGTAATTGAAAAATTCATACCAAATTATAATGAAAGCGAGGAAATTTAAACCAAACACTACAAATGCTAAAATTAGTGAAATGAAAGTATCCAGAAATAATTGAATTATAAAAAAAGCACTAAATGACAAAATCACTAAAAAAACATCCAATCTAATGTAGCCCAAAGCCGCACGAGGGTGACAGAAGAATGGTTCAATATCAACATTATCACATGTTTCTTCAAGTTCATTCTTTACAATTTCTGCCCCTTTTGCTTCCTGAGGACTACAGGGCATACGGGGACCGCATTCATCAATTATAGTTTGTATAATATTATACATATAATCGGAATCTTCATCGGAAATTTCAATCTTCATAGTTTATCGAATTTAATTTAATTGTGTTAAATTTAAAAATAAAAAAAGTAGAAGATTAATTAATTTTATTCAGTACTTGTTCAGAAATTTAATATTGAATTACAAAGATTTTATCTGTACTGTCAGTAAATTCATTTATTTATTAGATTGTTAAACATAGAATTATAGATTAATTATTTTTTAAATGGAAATATTATTATTTCTAACTTTATTTTACTCTATAGTCAAAATTTTTTTTTTTTACAAAACCCAAAATCTTCATATATATTTTTATTTGCGTTTTACGATTTTAATATTACAGAAAAAAAAAGTAAATTTTGAAACATTATTGAATCAACTACGTACTTGAAGTGTATATGACCTTCATGTGGAGGAATGAAAAATCTCAATATTCCTTCTGCTATTCTCTCTCATAAAAAATTTGGGACAGTAAAAATTCAAGTTCCTTTCAATGCTGTATGCGCCGCCCATCAATTCTTAATTTTCGTGGATACAAGAGGAAAGATTAGAGGTTATGAAAAAATTGATATTCAAATGATTACAATAACTTCTAAGCTTGAAAAAGAAGTCGCTGGAACCTTAAATCTAAGAAAACTAATTCAAATATTTGGAATATATGGAATCTTTAGTTTAATACATGCAAAAATATTTAATTACGCAACATACATACTGAAAGATGAAGATTTCGAATATAACGAAGATACTTTCAACTCACTTGGCGACGCTATTTTACCAGATTCATTTAGAGGTAGAAAAACCGTTTACTTATTAGAAGAAAATGAAATTGACAACATAAAACTAAAAAAAAGAAATTCGTTAGTAATTGATACAAAGCAATATATCTACCAAACACCATGGACAACAAAACTAAAATTTGAGGAAGA
>CAZRBD010000124.1:0-11937 GCA_964598265.1 uncultured archaeon | reverse complement strand
TCTAATCGTTTCTGCAGGTACTTGACAGATCTTTTCAGCCCATTCGGGTGTTTTTTCAACACCATCTTCTTGTCCCATTACATATTCCTTGAATTTATCGAATCCAACAGTATATTTATCCAAAAACGATTGGTCATGAAGATTTTCAGTTATCATAACATTAGCCATAGCAACCATCATTGCTACGTCAGTGCCTGGTACAATTGGAATCCATTGATCAGCTACAACAACATCTGTATCTGAGTATTTAGGATTAATACTTATAACTTTTGCACCTTTTTCGTGTGCTTTAACAAGATTATACATGGCATCTGTTCCTGAGTTCATTCTCGCCGGATTCCATCCCCACAATATAATTAAATTTGAATTTAACATATCCTCCCGGCTATGACCCACAAAGGGAGACATATATTGAGTCTGGGTCGCCCAAACGGCACCTTCAGATGATATATTTCCATGATGTGTGGAAAATCCACCAAAATGAGTAAATAATCTTATCATTGCGAGTATAGGACTGTGGTAGGCAGCGAGATATCCTCCACTCATAGGAAGGAAAATAGCCTCGTTACCGTATTTTTCTTTCGTATATTTGAGTTTTTCAGCTATCTCATCCAAAGCTTCATCCCATGAAATACGTTTAAATTTGCCTTCACCTTTTGGTCCTACTCTTTTCAAGGGATATTTAAGCCTCTCTGGATGATAAATATATTTTCGAAGAGCACGACATTTTACGCAGGTTCTAAGTTGGTTTTCTTCATCAACTAAATCATCCCCCTCCACGCGTATAATTTTACCATTCTTCACATGAAATTTAAGAGGACATCTTCCACCGCAATCAAAAGCAGCTGTAGTTCTAACGTATTTTACTTCATTATCATTTGAATTTATCTCTTCATTTTGCATTTAATCACAATTTCTTATTCAATTTTTTTTAATTAATAACTTCAGTGAAATTTAATTAATAAAATCTTTTGCGATATCGTCATTAAGCATTTAAATTCATTTCTTGTATTTAGAAATCATATTAGATTTTCTCATATTTGAAATTAAAAAAGAGAAAAAACTAGAATAAATCTGATTGTATGTAGAATTGAAATAGTTAATAAACTATTAGAAATAATAATGAATTAAAAATTTTCAAAAACTTAATTTGTGGATAAAATGACTAGTTTAGATTTAGAGATAATAGGAAAAGAAACTGAAGAGAGGACGTTTACTTATACTTGGAAGGATGTAGCATTATACAATATAGGGATTGGAGCTCAACCTGACGAGTTATCGTTTGTTTATGAAGGAGCTAAAGGTGGATTAAAGGTTTTCCCAAGTTATGCTTGCATTGTTGCAGGGATAGGATTCCCAAGATTTAGTAAGAAGGGAATTGACGGTTCTCGTTTTATACATGGAGAACAAATGATTAAACTTTATCAATCATTTCCCAAAGCGGGTGAAATGAAGGTAAAAGGAGTATGTGAAAACATCTTTGATAAAGGAAAGGCAGCTGTTGTCCATACAAAAATTACAGGTACTACTGCTGATGGTAAACAAGTATTTGATGTTAAATATGTTCATTTTTATATTGGGGAAGGCGGTTTTGGCGGAGAGAGTGGCCCAAAGGCTGAACCACTAAATCCTCCTGAAGGAGCTAAACCTGATTTCAGCATATCATATAAAACTAATGAAAATCAAGCTGCTGTATATAGGTTAGTTCAGGATTTAAACCCACTACATATAGATCCTGAATTTGCTAAGAGAAGTGGAAGATTTAATAGACCTATTCTTCACGGGCTTTGTACTTATGGCTATGCTACACGAGCAATAGTTTATGGTCTTTGCGATGGAGATGTTGCTCGTTTTAAAGAATTCAAAGCAAGATTTACAAGTGAAGTATACCCGGGAGAAACGTTAACAACAGAAGGTTGGAAAGATAATGGTCGTTATATTATTCAAGTACGAACAGAGCGAGGAGCAGTAGTACTTGGTAATGCCTATGCCATTGTCGAATGATTAAAATTTTAATAACACATAACTTTTTTTTTTAATAATTTTTAAATAGTGCTTGGTTATGACTATGACATTTTAAAAAGTTTATGCAAATATTGTTTAATACCTTTACAAAATTGTCTTCCGAAGCCTATATCCTCTTACTCAATTAGAGCTTACTTCCTATTAGTATCAAACATATTACTAAAGGATTTTTAAATCAATGTACATATTATATTTAGTAATTAAAAATTTATCAAAAAAAGAGAAAAAAAACATGAAAAAAGCAAAAATAATTACTATTTCACTTTTAGGGTTGCTATTGTTAGTTCCATTCTTGGGACCTGCTAGAGCTGCAACTTCTGATTATACTGATGTGGCAGTAGAAGAGAAATACGAATGGACATTGAGTCAATATAACGCTAATTTTGCACAATGGGACCTTGATAAGATGGACGACTGGTTAGCTACAGTCTTTTTACAACCTGTAGCATTTAATTTTACTACAATTCGCGCCGGCTGGAGTTGGGACTCAGTAACCCCTCAATCATCTTGGCCTATGACTGTTAGAACTATTTTACCTGAAAATACAAGTGCATTTCTTTCTGACTATTTTATCCTTGATGAAATAACTCATACACCAGTCTACTTGGATAGTGGATTTACTGTTATCCATTTTGCAGCATCAAGTTCCTATTACTCCGATACTTGGTATATTGTAAATGATTCAGCTAGTTTTGCGGCTCAGAGTTTATATGGTGGTTCGGCAACCTCTCCTTATATGATAATGGGGGTTCCATTTGGACCTAAGAATATAGACTGGTCAGTATTTGCGGGATGGGCTAATTGGGGAATGGGTGGCTATTGGGTAGGATCGGCTGCAAACACGATTGTAACTGCTCTCGCTGATGGGTATTCAATGTCTGTACCTGCCATGGGTTATGGAAATAATTCCCTGCCGATAACTATAAATGTTACATATACTGCTGCTGGTATACTTGATACCTATACATTTGAATATGGAGCTCTTACGCTTTTCCTCTATGAACTAGATTCATATGAAGCAGATGTGGTTGATCCTGTTATTACAGCTACATCGACTGATTTTTCCGTTGATCATGGCTACACAGGAATAACCATTAATTGGACGGCAACAGATGCGAATCCAGATACATATACAGTTACGCGTGATGGAACTGCTGTGGGAACAGCAACAGCTTGGACTAGCGGTTCAGAAGTTCAGTTCAGTGTTCCGGATGGTCTCGACACAGGTGATCATGGCTTTGTATTCACTTTTGCTGATGACAGTGGTAATTTTATCGCTTCGGACGAAGTCGTAATGACCGTAGGAGCCGCACCACCAGCAGCGATTCCTGGTTATGAACTTCCTATTGTTTTCGGCGTATTCACCATTGGAGCTATTGGAATTATATTCTTTATCAAGAAAAAGAAATAAGTAGTATATGTTTAAAAATTTTAATAATATTTTTTTTTTTTAATTTCTCTTTATATTTAATATCTTTTGCATAATTCATATTTTACTTGTATTGTATGGGTATGAAAGACAAAATATTTGATCAATTGAATATGAATAGATAAAAATGGGATGTACTCGTTTTTTCTTTTTTTTTTAATATATGTTTTAATTTAGTAGAGTATTCTAATTAACAGAATTTAAAGATTTTAATGTCAAGAATAACCTATAATTATAATTTTGGTATTAACATTCAAACTAAAAATAAAAGAAATAATGAGGAGTGATTAAAATGGCTCTTGCGGGTGAAAAAGTAGGGATTCCCTCAGCTGAGGAAGCACCAATGATAGTGATGGCTCGCTTTAAGCAACCTATCGCAGGCATTCTTTCAATTTTAATAGTCTTTTTACTAAGTTTGGCAACATGGTGGATTTTTTTCGATCCCCGTTGGCATAACCCATTACCTTTGTACGAGATGGAAATAACTGCATGGGCCACAGTTATTGGTGGTTTTGGTTTAATTGGTGTAATGTGGGCAATTTGGTTTGAGAATTGGCCTTATTATAATTGGTTTAAAACACCTTGGAAAGTAGGTCTAGTTGGAACTGCCATCAATATTATAATTATATGTATTTTCGTTCTATTATTATTACCTCTGTTTAATTCTGTTTATAGTCCCCAAAATACAAACTGGTATATTAAATGGTTTATTGGTGCGTCAATTTTTGGTGCTTTAAGTGGGTCAGTTTTTTCTTTTGGTGTTCTTTGGGTAGCTGGTACAATGTATTGGCCATTTTTTAAAATAAAACAACCTAAAAGAGGAATAATAGTTTGGATCATTGGTACTTCAATATCTTTAATTGTTTGGTTCGTGTTATTTATTCCCACCGGAAACCCTTTGGCAACTTCTGAACCTTCAGCGATTAAACCCATAACTTCTTTTCCTAGTTATGCATTTTCCCTTGGATGGACACAATGGTTGATTTTTTTTTCTCTTCTCACACTTATGGTATTTGAATATTGGCCATGGAGTAAATTGAGTAAAAAGCAACCATATATAGGGATTATCGCATTTGTATCTTGTACACTATTAGGCTTGTTAATTTCTTACTTTTTTCCTGATGTTATTGTAAAAAATTTATTTGACCCTTTCTTTATCAGTATTGGGGGGACGCCTCCTGATGCTGTGACCAGATTTAAAGGTTGGTATATGATGAGTATTACATATGCTATATTTCTTATATGCGCTGTTGTGTTAGTATCCTTATTCCTTGACAATTGGCCAAAAAAATATTCTCAGTGGAAGAACTTTCTTTTTAGATTTTTGTTAGTTATAGCTATTGGAACCTTTAGTTTTATTGGTTATTATCTCTTATCTCCAATTTTTTTTGGTGATGATCTCAATTACTGGAGGATGAATCCTACTCCTTTTATGTTATGGTTTCTCTGGATTGAAATATTGTTCGCTTACGTGTGGAGAAAATGGCCAATATACAAAGCAGTTTAGACGATCTTCATAATGAATACATTTTATTGCCTCTATTTGAACAAAATGGACGTGGAATGCCTGTATAATTAAGAGGAGTACATTACAATAAGTAGTTCCAACTATACAACTTTTTATTTTAGCCAGAATGAAATTACTTGGTTATTAAACTCTAAGGGGTGATCTAAAATAGTTAGATGCCCTGCTTCTGGAAGGATAACTAATTCTGATTGGGGTAACCATTCATGAATCATTTCACTTGCCCATACTGGAGTTGTTATATCCTTTTTGCCAACTAAAACCAATACTGGAATATTTAATGATTTTAAGTTCTCACAAACATTAAATCCAGCAGAAGCCGCAGTAGCACGAAGACAGTCCTTTTTGGTCATATGATCAGTCACTATTTTTGCTACAAATTTTGCAGTTTCTTCATTATATGGAGCTAAACCCCTTACACTTATACCTAATGCGAATTTTTCAAGTTTAGAGTTATTTACTCGACCTAAAACGTCTGTAATTGCTTCTTGACTGATAAAGCAAAAACTATCTGCTACGACCATTTTTTTAACATGTGAAGGATTTTCAATTCCGTATACAAGTGCAACCATTCCACCAAGAGAATGCCCAATAATGTAAAGATTTTCCGTCCAATTTAGATAATTTAATAAACTGTACATATCATCAACATAATTTCGAATAGTAAAGCGCTTTTTTGGTTTTGTTGTCCTTCCATGACCACGAAGATCAAAACGGAGAATTCGAAATTCATCTTCAAAAGTTTTCAGTTGTTCATGCCAGCAATCGCTATTTAAAAAAAGACCGTGAATTAATACCATTTTTGGGTTTTTTTCATTTCCACTAATTTCATAATAAATTTCAAAATTATTCTCTGGTGAAGAGTATTTCATAATTTTAGTTACCAGTTTTTTGCTAATTAACTTTTTCAATTGAATATCGTTTCAACCACAATAATTCATTTTATGAATTACTCTAATATGATCCATAAGAAAATTTATTAAGAAAACCGTCAAAATATACATTAATTAGAAGTCTTTCTACATAAAAAAAAAATGATTTTAAATGAAAAAACCAAAATTGATGATATTATTCTTTCTAATATTTAGTATCACTTTAGCAATTACTCCAACAGCTTATTCCCAAGTTGGAACTTATACGTTTCATGGAGCACCTGGTGATCAGAAAATATTGATAGTAAAAACTGCAAACAACCAAGGCATGGAAGATTTATTTGGAGCAGATTATGTGGGAGTTTTTGAGGGATTGTTTGGAGCCGGAGCTTTACAAATAGGTGCTAGGAAAAAATCTCTAGTAACAGCTGTTGATTTTAATTTTAATCTACTTGGCCAGGAAGGGGTAAATTATACAACAGATAACTGGGATTGGACTTTAGGAGAGTTTGGACCCACCCCGGATATTTCGGGATTTGACGTTTGGAGTTTTTATAGCCCAAAGAATATAACGTGGAGGACTAATTTAATATGGAGTAAGGACACTTCAGTCTATAATGGAGCACTTTATTTTGCTCAATTACCTACTCCTGTAGATCAATATTTAGAAGAAATTACTTGGGCTCCGAAATGGCAGAATTTAGGGAATACTATTGTTCATAATGCTGAAACTGGAGATTATATTATAGATTTTCCTCTTCTTCCTCCTGTCTTTGATCAATACTTAGAAGATTGTACTGAAACATGGACTTATGATGAAACTTATGGAGCTTGGATAGGTTATCAAATAAAGGACAATGAGAACACTATTATTTATGAATTTTCCATAGATTTACCTTCAACGGCAGCAATTCCTGGCTATGAACTTCCTATTGTTCTTGGGATTTTCAGCATTGCGACTATTGGTTTAATAGTGTTAATGAAGAAAAAGAAAAAGTAAGACATAAAATTTCAATTTATTTTTTATTTTTACTACTTTTGGAAATGTATTATTGTTAAACTAACCAAGAGTAAGTATTACTACCTTATAAATTTTAAAAAGCTATGATAAATCGAAAAGAAAAGTTAGAATACAAAAAAGGATTAAGTTCATCTAAACGAATAAAATACAAGATTGCTGTATTCTATTAATCAGTTGTTTATTTAGAATCTCTTAAGAAACGTTCTACCTTACTCAATACATAATTTCTAAATTCTAAACTAGTAAAATTTGACCGTTTAAATTGAATATTTTCACTGGCAGCATCTCCATCATAATTATTATTTTGTTCGAGCGTCCTCATATTTCTTTCAATAATAGCTGCTCCTAAAATTAAACTATAAATGTGAAAGGACAAAGCTGTTGCATTATTTTCCTTAATTTCTCCTACATCGATTGCCTTTTGTACAATTCTTGTTGTTCCATCTAGGAAATTAAAAGCTCTGTACTCTTTTTCAAAAGGTCCAATTTTGTTTGAGGGGGGCGATTGGATGAAGTGCATCATACTAAATGCTCCAAAATCTTTAGTCGCAAAATCTAAAAAGTTACTTGTAATCTTTAATAAAAGATCTACTATTGAACCTCTATGATTTTTAATAATTTTTCTGTTTTCATCTCTTTGATGTTTAAAAAACTTATTTCGGATTACTATCCATAATTCTCTCTTACTATCCACGTAATTATATAGGTTGTTTTGATTCATATCAAGAACTTTCGCTAAACCTCGTAAACTAAACCCTTCGCTTCCCCTTTCAGAAAATAATTTTTTTCCTGCCTCAATAATTCGTTCGAATTGAGCTGCTTTCTTTTCAGGAGAACGACTCCTAGTTTGTTTCCTATTAGGATTTTTACTCATGTCTCTATTGTTTTTTATTAATCTAAAATTGATAAGATTAAAAAAATAAAAAAATTGAATTATAAATACTTTAAATTATTTAGCTCTACTAATTAAGCATAGAATAATTATTGGATATTGCAGTTTTTGCTTCCTTCATTATCCTTTCAATAATATCATTAACGTTATCAATACTATCAATAATACCTATTGATTGACCAAGTAATACTGCTCCATTTTCAGTATCTCCTTTGTATACCCTGTCATAAGCATCCGCATCGCGTTGCATCATCTCAACAGTTATAGATTTTTCATACGCTATCATTTCTTCTTTAGTAGAGGGTGCGGGATGGTCCAATGCATATTTATTTTTATATAAGCGTATAGGGCCAAATGATCCAGTGAAAAGTCCTGTATCTTGGGGCTTTCCAGGTGGTACTAATGACTTGTACTCTTCAGAGAATTCTGATTGTTTTGAAGCAATAAATCTCGAACCCATCGCAACGGCTCCTGCACCAAGGGATAAAGCAGCTGCTAACCCCTCACCTGTTGCAAATCCTCCACATGCTATTTTAGGCAAATCTGGAAAAGCTTTAGCTAATTGTTGAAGTAAAACTAGAGTTGTGACTTTTTCATATGATTGATGTCCTCCTCCTTCAGTACCAGTACACACTATTCCATCCACATTAGCATCTACACATTTTTTGGCTAACCAAAGGGCTGGTGCCACATGAAAATGTTTCGCTTCTGATTTTTCCTTTAATTCCTGAAAACTTTTAGAAGAAGGTAAAAGTTTCGAAGAACCAGCTGAAGTTAACCAATAGAGACATTGTTCCCTCATTTTAGGATTGTTCATGACGATTTTTGGTATTTCTGTTATCATTTCTTTAACTCCTCGATTATTCCTCGAGGTAAGAAAATTTAATCCAAAAGGCTTATCTGTGTGTTCAATCATGTATTCTATACTAGCTATATGTTCTTTCACAGGATCTGTCCCTACTATGTTAACATTTGACAAAACACCCAAACCGCCAGCTTCACTTACGGCTAAAGCTAAATCACGGGTGTAGAAGGGACCCATCGGCGCACTAAATATGGGATGTTTTATCCCAAACATTTTTGTAATATTTGTTTCTATCATATTTTTCATTTTCCTTAAAATATTATGTGACTTAAATTCAAGATGTATATTTAACTTTTTGATTAAAAAGAAACACAAATCAAAACGGATATACTCCGTTTCTTATATTATTATAAATTTCTTTAGTCATGAGCTTGTGTTCTGAACTTCTTGGGAGTAAAATGTAAATTGGATCATTTAATTTAGTGATATCATATCCCTCGTTCTTTAATTTTCTCTTTTGAATTTTATATGTGCTTGTTGTTGACAATTCTGATAAAAATCGAATAAAGAGAGGAATAGCGTATTTAGGTAAGCTATTAGTCAAAATTTGGTGAAACTTAGTAAACTCAAATTTTTTATGTTCAGTTGTGGATATAATGGATACCATGCTTGCTTTTCCTTCAGTTCCAGGAATTTCAACACCATAAACAGAACTGTGGCTAATATCTTCAAGAGAGGATAAAACTTCTTCCACTTCTGTAGTAGATACATTTTCTCCTTTCCAACGAAATGTATCACCAAGCCTATCAACAAATTGAGCATGTTTAAACCCAATATTTCTAAGCACATCCCCTGTAATATACCACCAATCTCCCTGTTTAAACGCATTATTAATTAATTTTTCCTTATTTGCTTCTTTGTTAGTATAACCTGCAAATGTATATTCACTTTGCATTTCTATGAGCAGTAATCCTGCTTGACCTTCACTAACTTCTTGAAGATAACCATCTTCACCTCGAATTGGTTTCTCACTTTCAATATCATATCTTACTATTGTATACGGACTATAGTTAAATCCAACTGTGCAATCTAAATTAAGATAATTACAAAACATTGACATCATCTCGGTCATTCCATAATGCTCGTAGACTTCTCTTATACCAAATCTCTCTTTAAAATCTTTCCAAATTTCTGGTTGGAGTCCGTTCCCACATATCTTGTAAACATTGTGTTTTCTATCATCGGAGGTTGGAGGTTGGTTATAAAGATATCGACAAATTTCACCAATATAGTTGAAGCATGTAGCTCCAAATCTTCTAACATCTTTCCAGAAATTAGTAACACTAAATTTTCGAGCAATAGCTATTGCGGCTCCACCCCAAATAGTAGATGCCCAACCTATGTGCATTGCATTACTGTGAAATAATGGAAGAGAACAAAATAGAACATCGTCAGGTTGCATATTCAGTACCATTCCTCCCCATGAATTAATTGAACTTACTGTATGAACATTTCTTATATGAGCCGCTTTTGGCATTCCCGTTGTTCCAGAGGTGAAAATAAAAGCATAAGTTTCCATTCCTTTAATTTCATTTGTTGTGGGCGGATTATTCTCATCCTGATCTTTTGTTACAGAGTTAAGGTTAATATAATCGTTCGGTGCTTGCTTTTTACCGTTATCAGGAACAATATAAAATCTTTCTTTCCCAGATAAACCCAATTCCGATTTGATTTCTTCAAAAGGTTCAATTAATTCTTCACCAATAAGATAGATATTTACAGGGTTTAATTTTAAACTGTGAATTAGAGTTTTAGACCTTTGTCTTGTATTAATCAAAGACCCAATTGTCCCGATCTTTGACATAGCTCCTATTATAAACAACAGTTCAGGGCGATTTTCAAGAAAAACATTAAATACTTCCCCCTTTTTCACACCTAAAGAAAGGAAATAGTTTGCATACCGGTTGATACATTCATTCAATTCTTTATAAGTATACTTAACATTCTCATATAAGATGGCATTATTATTGGAAAATTTTTCTGCGTTGTTTTCTAGACATTTCCCAAGAGAAATATTAAGTTCAGGCTTAATCTTTTGACTCTCCGCAGCCGCTTTTGAAAATGAGTCTAATCGCCAAACAAGTGATAATAGTCCAAAAACGTAATCTTTATATCTGATTCTATACTTGGAAGTCGATATTGGTTCCATTTCTTTAGTATTCTTAGAGATTCCAAGTACATTATTATAAGCATTAATAAGGTCTTTTACAGCTGGATTATTTTCTGCATTTTGGAGTACTAAATCCTCACCTTTAGTTGTAATCTTGTAGTAAATATCACCGAATTTTGTATATTTTTCAATACAAGTATCGATAATTAATTGCTTCGCAGTTTCATGAAAAAGATTTTCTTCCATCCTATCATTAACAGAATTGTTCGGATTATTAACAAGTTCGTCAAATCTATGAGGACCAAAAACGGCTAATGTGAATAGAATAACATCATCATATATACCCTCTTTTAAGTTATTTAAAGTTTCTTCGGGAAGTTTACCTGGAATAGTATTAGTTATAGCCATAGTATGATCAATCTTTTAAACAGATTCTATAAGTCTATTCATTCAATAAAACTAGGTTCAAA
Source organism: uncultured archaeon (assembly GCA_964598265.1). Classification (GTDB taxonomy): domain Archaea; phylum Asgardarchaeota; class Lokiarchaeia; order Sigyniarchaeales; family SOKP01; genus Loki-b32. Next base: position 728 of record CAZRBD010000124.1, on the reverse strand, counting down.
AATATGTATATTTTTCAATGCGTTTTTACTAAAAATTGTTTATTCTATTAAGAATTTATTAAGTTTTTTCATAAACCTATAAATCAAATAGGTTCTCATTCATTAGTCATTTAGTTCTATAAACAAATCTTTTATCCTCTCCAAATTCTCTCAACTTATTAGGTAAATATTGATTAAATTTTCCCCTTTTCTATTCATAAAAAGTATTTAATCATCGTATATTATTTTAAATATATTTCTAGTAATAAAAAACGAGGATAAGTGAGGCTCTTATAACAGCAAATGAAAAAGAACTTAAAATAATAAATACAGGATGTTGCCACGATTGCGGGGGTCGCTGTATTCTTAAGGCTCACGTTAAAGATGGTAAAATAATACGTTTTGAAACAGATAATGGTGAAGAACCCCAATTACGAGCGTGCTTACGAGGAAGGGCATACAGGCAAAAAGTATATTCTCCAGATAGGTTAAAATATCCCATGCGTCGTACTGGGGAACGTGGTGAAGGTAAATTTGAAAGAATATCATGGGATAATGCATTGAATATTGTAGCAAATAAAATGAAGGAAATCAAGGAAAAATATGGTAACAATTCGATTTTATTTGTCCCTGGTTCTGGAAATCAGGGAATGCTTCATGGGGTGACACCTGTGGGTTTAATGCTTAACCAATTTGGAGGATATACACGAATGTGGGGGGCTGCGTCTTATGAAGGAGCACTCTTCGCA
>CAZRBD010000123.1:0-11965 GCA_964598265.1 uncultured archaeon | reverse complement strand
GCACTATAAAAGCAAGTACAAAAGATGCTAAACCATACCTTCGCAAATCGATAAAAAACACTATCGATTTTAAGAAGATACTCGAACGGAACAAAGACTGCAAGTAAAAAAACTATACCTAGAACAACGTTGATTAACCGCTTTTTTTTAGATAATGAGGATGGATCATATTTAATGTATTCTCCCTCTAAAATGTATCCGATCCCAAATCCAAGTATTACACCTCCAAACAGACCGAAAGCCCCAGAATCGGGAAAAAGTAGCGGATTAGTCACTAATCCCAGACCTGCATTTGGAAATAATAAAGTTCCGACAAGAAACATTGAAATTGACACTGTTACTATTAAGATTATCTTGAAATTAAAGGATAGGTTATTAAATTTATCAGAGACGACCGGTTCCAAATACATGAAAAGTAATAACACACTAATGCTTATTAAAAACCCTCCAACTATATCCTGTAAATCATGAACCCCAACAATAATTCTTGAAATTGAAACAAGAAAAATTATTGCAGATAATATAACTGGTACAATCGGAATTGTGAAATTTTTTAATTTATATGTAGTGTTGTCTTTAAATTCACAACCTAAATAGCCCCAAAAAGCAACAGCTGTTTGGGTATGCCCTGATGGAAATCCATAGGATGTTTCTACCATGCCGTAATCTTCTGTGGCATCGATATTTGCTGCAGGTCTTGGATCCTGGAAAATAGATTTAAAAAGCTGATTCAAATAAGTCGCAATTAGCAAACTTAATACGAGGTTTTTTGCAAATTTCTTATTATAACCGAAATATAGGATTGACGCAATTATAATAAAAACAATTGGCTCTCCAAGGTATGTAATCCCTTTAAATATTGCTTGTATAGAACTTTGAGATGCATAAAAACTATTGTTAAGACCAGCTAATATTAGAATTATTCCGAGTAATAATACTATAATAGATACAATTCCAATTATAATCAATTGATGATAAAAATTCCCTTTTTTCAGACATTTTTTTCACCAAATTAAAAAAGAGTATAATTTTCTATGTGGTTAATCAAACTAATAAAGATTTGGTTTGACTTTTACCAATATAATAAGTGTAAATTAAGTATTTGTTTAATCTAAAAAAAAATGTTAATCAACTTTGATGTTTTTTTGCTGTTCATCAATTTTTTTCAAAGTTACTTCCAAAATACCATTAGTGTATCGCGCACGCGCGTAGTCCGAATTGATTGCCGACAAAAGTTTTACTTCCTTATAATAATTTCTACCTTTACTCTTAGTTTTTGTAGAAATTGTTATTGAGTGTGTAGTTGCTTTCAATTCGATATCATCTCTTGTAACTCCAGGCATTTCGCATATAACTATTATCTGATCACCTTGCTCATTAACTTCTGTCATTGGTTCTCTAATTTTCCTAACTTCTGGTTTTCCTGAATACGGTTTTGTTTTTATATTGCCGAAGGAATCTATTGTAGGCATACCATCTTTATCAATATTAATATTAAACCCATAAGTAAAAGGAAATCCAAATTCAGATTTATCCATATTCTTAAATCGTTTTGCGATATCTTGGGGAGAAAGATTTCGAAACTCAGAAGGTAAATTATGTTTGATCTTCTCAAATATATCTTTAAACAAATTTTTGAAATGTTTCGACTTAATAATCTTATTTGGATCTATGAAATTTGGATTTGAAAAAAATTTGGTTGGATCTCCAAAAGCCTTAAAAAAATCATATGATTCCTCATCTTCCTCCTCATCATCTTCATCACTTTTTTTTTTAGTCAAAGGTATTTTCACTCTAAAAAATCGTATGTGTTGATATCAAATAAATTTAATAAGTTAAATTTTCTAATTAATTATTATAGTGGCTAAAAACTAATTAGCATATAATCTAGAAAAAATTGTTTAGGTTAATAAATTTATTCCTATTAAAAGTTTAGTTATCGAACATTAGAAATAGTTGAGGAGATTATAATTTATTCTGAATTGAGCGACGATGATAAAAATATGTATCTGGATGTCTTACGGGAGGCTCCTTTAATGCCATTTTCTAATTTTGTTTCACGAGGGCGAATTCCAGATAGGATAGACATAGCTAGACCAAGAAGTTATATAGATCGCGAAGTTTATAGGCTTGTTCAACAAACTTCAAGAGATAAATCAAGTCGTCTGATTCCCTTGCTAGGGAGCGCAGGCACAGGAAAGACTCATGCATATCACTCATTCAAAGACAAAGAACGGGAAAATAGGAAAAAGCTAGAAGAAGCAGAAGATTCGCAGGAAATTGAAATGGGAAAATTAGAACCCGTAGATTGGACTATTGTTTATGTACCTAGTCCACCTGCTAGTATTCGTGTTTTACTTCATGTTTATACTTGTATTATAGAAGAACTTGGCGCAGAATTGCTTGATATAGTTTCTGAGAAACTGGTTAAAAAATGGGGAGGCGAAAAAAAGGGACTTTTTCAAAAACCTAAAATTGATGAAGTAATACAAAAAGGAATAAGGGAATTTCCAGGGGTATTTGCCGACTGTGTTAAAGCTTTAGTAACCTATCAATTGGATAAGAATAAAAAAGGATTAGCAGAGAGATGGCTTCTTGGTGAATCCCTTGATGAGAAAGATTTAAAAGAACTAGGAATTAACTCTGTCGTAGAAGAAGATGATGTGTGCTTGGCACTTATAAAAATTATTACAGAGAATCTAGATAAAGTTCTTATCCTTTATTTTGATGAATTAGAATCACCTTATCGTATGTTAGGGGAAGCAGCAGAACGAAAGTTTCTTGAGGTTTTAAAAAGATTATATAATGAAGTAAAAGGTTTGGTCATTACAATAGCTGTTTTAAAAGAAATATGGCCACGCATCATAGAAATTGCTGATGCTCCGTTACGATCCAGAATGGAGCCTGAACAAGAATTAAAACCATTTAGTTTAAATGATTTAAAAATATTTTTCTCCAAATCAATGGAAGCATTTTGGGATGATAATAATTTAAATCCTCCGTTATATCCACTTTTTCCATTAAATGAAAAATTAATTGAATTGATTTTTGAGAAAACACAAGGCAACCCCCGGAGCTCTATTAAACTTTGTAGAAGATTTATTGACAAAGTCGTGATGGAGGAAATGACTGTTGAAGAACTCATGGAAGTTGGACATGAAATTGTTGCTTCACCGAGACCTCGAGCAGAAATTGAAGAAGAAATAATAGATTTTTCAAAACCCAGGGAAAAGATTAAGAAGACAATCGAGGATATCTTAGCTGAGGAAGAGTATTCAATCGATGTTAACCCTCAATCTGTCGCGGGAGCTACTTTAAAATGTATAAATATGATAGGAGAAGATAAAGGTAAACAATTCAAAACTCAAATGGAATTTAAATTTATGTTAGGTAAAAGATCACAGACTTTAGCTGCCTTAATTGAATCTGAGGGTAAAAAATGGGGTTTAGAAATTCCATCTATTAAAACTTTTGATCGGAGTGCTGGAGTTGCGGGATATTACGCTGCTAAAAGATTAAAAGATGCTATAGCAGAGAAAGCAATAGATGCAGCAATATTAATAGTTCCTAAAAAAACTGCTGGGCTTAAATTTAACCTAATTCTGAGTGACAACCCGTATATTCATCGATTTGAGTTAGATAATGAAGTTGGAGAGAGATTAATAGCAAATGCATTAAAATATCCTACTCGTGAGGGGTGGGAGATTGCATCGATTATCTTTGGAGATATTGGAGAATATCAACCACCACCTGCGGAAGAATTAGACTCTGAAGAAAGTCCAACTACCTAAGTTAAAAATGAATTAAATTTTGTTTATAAGTTCCCTAATTTTTTTATCTAAACCATACAATTCTTTCGCTAAACGAATCGCTCTATATGCATTACTTTTTAACTTCATAAGTGTTTCAATCAATTCAACATCTTCAAAGTTATTTGAAATATCAATCAAACGTTCGATAGGTTCAATTAAATAATTATATACATATAGTTCATTGCTTTCGATTTCACTAGTCCTTTTTTCTAATTCTTTATAGAGATTATCTCGTTCTTTTATGAGATTTGGATATGTCCCAACGTGATTACCTTTATTTTCTAAAAAAGATGAAATCTCATTTTCCTGAATAATTAATGCTAATTCAGCTGCCTTTAGAAAATATTTTTTAGCTTTCTTATAATCGCCTTCGGTTAACCATTGTTCAGCAATATTGACTTCATTTGCTAGTTTTTCAGGAATTTCCTCTCCAAGATCAATTAATTCTCTTGCTTCCGTTAATTTTCCATCATCAATCATTTGTTTAGTTCTCTCGTTAATTGTATCTTTAATAATTTTGGGTTCTTTTAATTTTTCTATTAGGCTTAAAATAGAGTTCATTGATTTTTTTAGAATTTCGGTCATCTTTCTTTTATCAGTGGTGAAATTTTGGATTATATTAACCTCAACATTAGTAAAAAAGCTCTTCAACGAAACTAAGTCTTCCTCATCCTCTAAAATAAAACTCATATAAATATTGTCTTTTTCTATAGACTCAGCATTAACTTTGCTAGAATAATAACGAATCTCATCTTTTCGAATAGAAGTTTCAATTAGATCTCTTTTAACATGTTTTTCCGAAAATTCCTTTAGTGTGGATGTCAGAATTTTATCCCCTTCTTTTAAATAATATTCAGCTAATATATTTGGTCCAAAAGATTTATCAATTTCATATAATATAATCGCTCTTGGCATATTTTTAAATCTTCGTTTATTTGTTTTAGTAATTAGTTATATATTATAGTGTTAATAAGCTTTTAATTTTAAATTTTTATTAGATCAAAATAATTAATCTTATAGAAATCATAGAAATAATTATTTTTAAAAAAAAAATTTGATAGAGGATACTTTTTGCGAAGCTTTCGAAGGTATTTGTTGTCAACTAATGGTAACCGCTCAAGATGCCGAATTTTTAAACAGGGCTGTTAACGCCTTTACATCACTTCCTTCAACTGTTTTTGGAGATGCTGAAGGTGGGATCGTGAGATGGCTTACTGAAAAAGATACAATTGACAGGAGATTAGGAGCAATTGTTCAGTTATGGGTAACTGGTACAGGAAAAAAAGCTGTAGCAAAGTTTTATGATAAGTTGGGAAAAAGATTGAGACAAGGAATTTTGGTTGTTCCAACCACAGCGGTGTTTGATTATTACCCAAATAAAATGGATACTAAATTTGAGATGATGGGAAACGTGGGTCATTGTGGAGATGGATATGAGGAAATTATAGAAAAATATGAAAGAAAAATGATTTCAATTCCTATAATGATGGGTTATGATTTCTTAATTGATTCAGAACTTTCCTATAATAAAGGGGTAATGGGTGGAAACCTATGGTTATTTTGTGATTCTATTGATTCTGGAATTAAAATAGGTCGCGAAGCAGTTAAAATTATAGCTGAGATTGATAATGTTTGCACTACTTTTGATGTGTGTTCAGCAGGATCTAAAATAGAAACTAACTTTCCTGAAATTGGTCCATCAACTAATCATCCTTATTGTCCAACTTTAAAAGGTAAGCTCTCTTCAGAAGTATTTTTAGTTCCCGATGGCGTAGCATCGATTCCTGAGATTGTTTTCAATGCGATTGATATCGAAACTGTGAAAAAAACGATGTCATCTGTTCTAGAAGGAATTATAAATCTTAATGGTTTAATTAAAATTTCTTCAGGGAATTATGGAGGAAAGCTAGGGAAATATAAAATTTATTTAAGAGACTTAGGGCTAAACCAAAATTATTTTTTATAAGTTAACGTTTTTTCTTTTATCTGCTCAAAATTATTACCTGCTTTATAGAGAACATACCACGGATATTTCTCTTCAAAAATTTTTTCAATATCTTTTAGTGGAAGATCGGCATGAACACCTCTATCTGTGAGATACTCACCAAATTGATGACCTTCATTATCAAATTTAGGGAAAACTGCATCATTTTCCCCATTAAATTCTACCATCGGGAGGAATTTTCCTTTTAATGCCGTTTCTGGGTCAAATGAGGGTGTTAATTTTACCCATTTCCTGTTTAGATAGAATTCGCTGTACCCATGAACGTACATGACATTCGTACTCATTAAATCAATCACTTTTTGGGAAATTTTATGATTGATCAAATCAATTAAATGAATGCGAGCCGGGATCCCAATTGCTCGAGCAAAGGTTGATAATAAAATTGATTTGGATACACAGAAGCCATTTTTTCGTCGTAAAGTTATACTAGCCTTAAAATTTGCTTTAATATTAGGTATATATGTAAACATGTTATATTTAATTTTATCCCTTACCCAATAAAATAGGAAAATAGCTTTTTCTTTGTTTGTTTTTAGATCTTCGGTAATCTCATTAGCTTTTTTACTAACTACCTTCTTGTTAAAATCAAAAAATTGAGTAGGTTGAAGATATTGGTCTAGATCTTCCATGATTATAAAAGATTTTAATTATTTTAGAATATTTCTTTTTCCATTTGTTTTAATCTGCGAAAGAATAGATTAAGGATAATGAATAATTGTATAAAAAGAAAACTTAGATTTTCATCTTAATTGGATAATTTCTTTGTTGAGTTTTAGAAAACGATAAAAATTATTACTGTTAACTATATTTATAAATAATAGTTTAACAATAAATTTATATAATTCAGTTATTACTTTAAAATCGAGAAAAACTACTTTAAATGTGTGAAAGAATTTGGAACTTGCATTAATTTTATCACGTTTCGACCCTCTTTATGGACCAAAAATTATTTTAAAAGCCCCTAAATCGATAGAAGAACAATTATTGAAAGAAATTCCCTCACTTATGGAGCTTCCCACAAAGGGAGTCTTTATTCATATATTTGGAGAAGTTAAAACAGCGAATTTATTTTTCAAGCTCCCTAACCCATTTGCTCGTGGTTTATTCGAGAGTTTATTGATATCTATAATTACAGATATTAATAGTGAATTAAGTTTAATGCTTGCAAATAAATTACTTGAGGGATTTGCTGTAAATTTCGTAAATATAGAAGATACTTATAAAGCTTTTAACTATGAACCGAAAGATTTTGAAGCGGATATTGTTAAAACAAAAGAAATAGAAAAATTCTTCTTTTCATATTTTGAAACTGTTAAACCAGCAATTAAAACATTAGAAATGGCAGAACATCGGTACCAATCTCTATTTCAAGCAGCTAGAGATGCAATTTTCATAATGAATCGTGATAATGGTATCCTTATTGATGTAAACCTAGAAGCAGAGAAATTAGTCGAATTGAGTAAAGAAGATGTCCTTGGGATGAAAGCGATACAATTAGATCTATTTGATGAAGGATTAGTAGATCCAACTATGGTTAGGTCTCTAATTGATAAACCACCTCCTATAATTTCAAGAATTAAAAAATCAACGGGTCAACCATTATATCTTGAAGTAAGTGTAAATGAAATCCAATTAGGGGATGAATTTTTTATTCAATATCTATTTCATGATCTTTCTGATATTCATTTGATAGAAGAGAAGCTTAAGGAACATGCTAAAAAGATTGATACCATGAATAAATTTATAAGTATCGCTAATCAAGCAATTGACTTAACTGATTTATTAAATAAATTAATAGTTTCACTAATGGATTTTTTAGATCTTAAAGGATGTTGCATATATTTAGTTGATAAAACTCAGAATATAGCAACTATTAAAGCACACAAGGGACTTCCACAATTCTTTTTTGAGAAAAATTTTTCTCAGGAAGCAAGCATAAAACCATTCGATATCGTCTATACGAGAGGAGTAGCATTAGTTAATGAAAACTTTCCTAAGGTTATCAAAAAATTTATGGTAGGATTTGAATCAGAGCCTAGTGCTGTCATACCTTTATTCTCCAAATTTGAGATCTTGGGCTCAATAGTTATGCTCTATAAACACCTAACTACACTTTCAGTGGATGATATGGATTTGATAATTTCAATTGGTTTGGAAATAGGAACTACTATAGAAAAAATGCAGAACCAAGAAGATTTAATAAAAAGTGAGCAACAAAATGCACTTCTTCTTAAACATATTCCCTTTTCGATTTTTAGAATAACTATTGATGGAATTTTTCAAGATGCAAAATTAGATAAGAAAATTTTAAACGTTTTTGATTTACCATCATCTTCACAGGACTTTATTGGAAAAAATATAAATGAATTCTTGCCGAAAGAAATTGCTCAAGAAGCTCTTAATCAGATTGAAAAAGCTTTAGAAATACAAGAAAGAGTAGAAATGAAATTTACTTTACCTGTTGAAGAAAATAATATAATATTTAGAGCAGATATTATACCTATCGCGAAAACTGAAATTTTAGCATTTGTTCAAAACTTAACACGAACTTGGTAATAACAACTTATTGGCGAGATGCTAAAACTGTTTTAAGTTTTTCTGCTTTACCTTGAAAATCAAGAGCAAGTGAATCATCCCCAAGTTCTAGGCATGTATTGCTTATTTTCTCAAATATTTCAACAGCTGCTCCAAATGATCCTTCTTGTAAAGCTTTTTGAGCTTCGTTCATCAAACGATCTCTTTCAAAAAGAGGTTTCAATAAGGGTGATACATCTGGATCCATTTCTAAAAGATCAGCGATGATCCGGATCATTTTTACTTGATTTTCTCTATGGATAGCTATAAAAGGATATGTTTTTTGTCCTAAAAGTCTTTCTATTTCTTGTACGTTCAAGGCATCGGGTAAATCTTGTTTGTTAGCGATCACTGCTAACCGTGCGTAGGGAACAACCCTATTGACCAGATCAAAAAAATATCTACTTTTTTCAAGATTATTTAAAGTTGAGTCTGTAATTAGAAGAACAGCATCACTGCCTAATATGAATTTCTCCCAAAGGAAATCGAACTGATCCTGACCTGCAAAATCCCAGAGTAAGAATTGGAGTTTTCCAATTTTAATAGTTGCTACTTCTCCTGTAATGGTTGGAATATGCTGCATAGGGATTTCTTCTGCTTTCATCAATTTAATAGTGGTGGTTTTTCCCACTCCAGAAAATCCAATTATTGAAATTTTAGGTTTTAGATTTTTGTGAATTGTATCAACCATTGGATCAATAACTTCAGACATCAATGCGAAATTCGAATTTTGGATACTGTCACTATAAATGTCTAGAAAGTTATTTTTAAGTTTATTTAGTTGAGGTTTGATATTCTCAAACTCATCTCCCAATCCTGTTAATAAGAGAAATATTAAATTTAAATCTTTTTCAGCTAAATAAGAAAGTTTATACTCAAAAAATTCAAAACTCCCAAATTCAGCACCAAATTTTGAAAGTGATGCTTTTTTAATCTTCAGGTAAACGTTAGAAAAAATAGTTTCATCTAAGCCCTTTGCATAATTTCTTTGATATATTATGTTATCATTTAAAATAATAAATACTTGTCTTAACATATTCCTTTTCCCTAAATTTCTCTTATTAACTATTTTCTTCTAAGTTTTGTTTAATATCATTCCTTAAATTTTGCAATTCTTCTTCTTTTAGTGTTTCCGAAAATATTAAGAGATTTTTAAAGCCAGTGTGAAATTTACTTATATCCTCTCTTAAGCCATGTAATATTTTAGGACCAGCACTTATTAACTTAGGGAAAGGTTTGGATTCATCTTGTAATTTACTATCTTTGTATATTCTTTCGTACAAATAATATAGTGTGCTTGTATCAAAATCAGTAGAGGAAACTTGTACAATAAGATTATCATCTTGATTAGTGACAAAACAAATCGTTTTAGTCAAGTTTTGAAATGATTTTTTTATAATCTCCTCTAAATTTGATGTTTCTTTGGAAAAAGTGCTAAATGTATTTGATATCGCGTTGTAAATAGTATACACTAAATTTGGGTGCAAACTAGTGAAAAAAATAGTTAATTCTTCAGGTAAATCCAACTGCCTAATAATCTGTTTTCGAATTAAATCTAATTTACTTCCAATCTTCTTATCAATTAAAAGATCGATCTTATGTAAAAATAAAATTAGTTTAGCTTCAAATTTATGTTTTTTATTAATTTCATACAGACTTTTTATGTCATCAATTATATCTTGAGAATCGGAAATCCAAGTAGGATAATCAAAAATATAGATTATTGCTCCCGTGTTTTCAAAAGTTGTTAACTGTTTTTCTTCATCCCTTAATAAAATCGGGAGTGACTGACCTGGTGTGTCGAGTAAGCTAATCTTTAAGTCCATAAACTCATGCACGCTATATTTCGTCCCAATTGTGGTTTCTAAGGGAAATAAAACTAATTCATTCGGATCTTCTCCTTCGAAGATAACTTTTTTTATCGTGGTCTTTCCGACCTCTGGCTTACCTACAAGTGCAACTCGTTTGGTTAACATTCTTATACCTCTTTTTTAATTTATAATCAAAATTTTAGTATTAACTAGTAAAAATTCTTAATTTATCAGCCTTGTTTTTAAACTCTATTGCTATGGATTCATCTCCTAATTCATTACATATTGAATTTAGTTCATCATAATACATAACAGCTTGCTTTAAATCTCCTTGTTCTAAAGCTCTTTATCAACCAAATATAAAATCCTCGACTCAAAAAAATCATGTATTCCAATATTTTCTCCGGTTTGTGAAAACGCCTCATGTTTTATTCTTTTTTGATCAAGGATAACTTTTCGCTTAAACTGTCTCCCTCTAATGTTTCGGAAAGAAGCATTATAGTCTTAAAATTGGAGTTAATATCTGAGATATTTTTGAAAATTGTATAGAAAATTTTTGATTCCAAACTAATGGCTTTAATTTCTTCATTAGAACTTATGGTTTTATAGATTTTTTCATTCAAATTATAAATCGTAGAAGTATCAAAATCATTTGATATCTCTTGGATTATAATATTATTAGATTGGTTAGAGACCAAACAGATAGTTTTTGGTAAATTCTCGATTATCTTACGGATATTTACCTTTAACTTTGAGATATCTTCCGAAAAACTTCCTATTGCCCCCGATAATGCGTTATAAATTGTGTATATTAAATTTGGATGTAAACTTGTATAGTAGAGATCTAATTCTTCTGGTAAATTTAGAAGTTTAATTATTTGCTTCTTTACAATAGAAAGCTTAAAACCAATTTTTTGGGCGAGAATGAGGTCGATCTTATGCAGAAATAAAATTATTTGGGTGTTAAATTCATATTTTTTGTTGATTTCATAAATACGACGGATATCATTGATAATATCTTCAGAATTTTCAATGTAAGAGGGATAATCGAATATGTATATTATTGCATTAGCATTTTCAAAAGATCGAGCTTGTTGTTCTTCATCTTGTAATAAGTTTGATAAAGATTGACCAGCTGTGTCAAATAAAATAATTTTTGAATCCAAAAATTCGTGCACAGAAAACTGAGTTTTAATGGTAGGTTCCAAGGGAAACATGACTAATTCGTTTGGATCTGCCCCTTCAAAAACAACTTTTTTTATCGTTGTTTTACCCATTTCTGGCTTTCCGACAAATACAATTTTAGTCGTCAAGGTTTTTTATCTGTTTTTATATCAAGCGATATTTCTAATTTCAAAGTATTAAGAACTTTTTATTATCAAGTAATAATAGAAATATTTAAACTTGAGTAAATCGATAGTTTTACCTTCACAGATTAGTTTTTATGTCGAAATTAGTGTAAATCTGATTTAGGATTAACAAGTTGAAAAATTAAGTTTAAAAAAAGAATTTATTATATTTTTGAAGCAATGAAATCGATTAAGTCTAAAATTTTAATCTTTTCGTGTATAATAGGGCCACAATCTTCATACGCATCATTTAAATTACTGACACAAAAGGGACAACTTGTTAATAATATGTTTGCTTCAGTTTCTATGGCTTCTTGTAACCTATCTTTAGCTATTGTTAAAGCTAATTCAGGAAATTGACTCTTTACTCCTCCTCCAGCTCCACAGCACCAGGCATTTTTACGGTTTCTTTTC
>CAZRBD010000122.1:11087-12007 GCA_964598265.1 uncultured archaeon | reverse complement strand
CAAATTATTAAGCTCGTCATTTAAACCATCAAGATCTGAATTAGTGGTATTTTGACCATTCCACACTACAAATGCAAATCCAATTGCTCCAGCACCTAAGATTAATCCTATTATCCCTAAAGTTTTTCCGCCATTTCCCATTATCTATCACTCTTAATTTTGTTTAAATTTCAGATTTGTTTTATATTCCTAAATATTTAAAGTTCTTTTAAATAAATTAGAACTTTTTTAGAAAGAAATTATGATATAACGTTAAATTTACCTTCTGTGATGATCAAAAAATGGGGTAGATTTTTTATTCGAGAAAGGGATATTAAATGTAACTTAAAAAAAGAAAACCCACTTAACTGTAGGAGTTATATTGAAGATTTAAAATTCGTTTAAAGATCAATATGGACTTATAAACGATGAAGAATTTTTCCTTTTTTTTGATAGACCTCAAGATAAGAGGCGAAAAAACTTTTATAACTTAAGCAAAGAGGAGAGATCCAAATCGCGTTCCGTAATAGTTGAGTGTAAGCCAACAAGACAAGTATTGGAACAAATTAAAGAATGTGTGGCACTCAGAGACAATTTTAGTGAAGAATTTAGACGAGTTAATGAAATAGATCTTGATGAATTTATATATGATGAAATATTCAAATGTGCTGATAAAATAATTAACAGATGTCTCAATAAGAACTTATAGGAAACTATATCGAAAATATTCAATGAATTAAGATTCGAGAGGTGAAAAAAGGTAGAAAAAGAGACAAGTAAAACAATACAAGGAAAAATTGTAGCTGAAACAGAAAAAGCAGTATTAATTAAATTTAAATCAGGAAGACAAGCTTGGATCCCAAAATCAACAATACAATCGGAATTTGAGACTACCAAGAAAAAGATTCAAGGGTTTTCAATCGATACTTGGATACTTGAAA
>CAZRBD010000122.1:0-11077 GCA_964598265.1 uncultured archaeon | reverse complement strand
CCTTGTTGACGAAGATCTCCTCATAAAAGTCATCCTAAAAATGTTAGTAGCTCACCATTCAGATAATCTTAAGGCAATCTACGGAATCGGGAGTTTTTTCGATAAGAATCTCCCCTCCACTTGGATAAGACACGACATTGATCTTATCTTAGTCGTCAAATCAATCGAGAACATTCCCAAAGAGGACTGGGATAACCGGTTTTATCCACGACAAATTGAAGGGTACGAAGTATTTATTGGCTATAACACGATAGAAATATACCATGACAAGCAGAAGTTTCATGAAGTTTCTGGGGCGAATTATGAGTGGGCTCTCATCGAGATTAAATATCCTGAAAATTCGAAATTGCTCTATGGAAAAGACATTCGAGATCAATTACCAGATGTTTCTACCCTTACTTTTGACTGTGATGATATCTTAGCACGAGGGCTGTATCATCTGGAAAAAAGCTTGAAGTCAAAAGAGTTTCACATCACAATGAGGGAACTTTCGAAAGCAATTTTTAAAACATCCTTCTATATGTGTGTATATTTTATGGACAATTTTAACTATACTTCTTTAATAGAAATTAGAAAGAAACTTAAAGATATAATAGAAATCGTTGGAAGCGTAAAGGATATTGAAATGTTTTTCGAAGAGGCAATAACCTATAGAACCACCGGTCAGTTTAAAACAAATCTTAGAGAATTACAAAGGGAATTTATATCGTTCATTATCAATTTGCTAAAAACAGGTTTTTTACATAAAAGATTTGAGGATGCTGAATTAAAAATATATCTCACGAAATACTTTGGAGGGTTTCCAAATTTAATACGTACTCTTAAAGAGCAGTCTTTGATTAATTGAAGCAAATTTAAAATATGAATAAACAATAGAAGTTATAAAATTTATTTTAAATTAGTTAAAAGACAAAAGATTGAATGCTAAATTTATAAGAAGAAAAAAGTTAATATGAAATATAAAAGAATAAAATCCCGTATTAAAATGTACAAGTTGAACTAAGATTACGCATTTAAGTAATTGACAAAAATTATCCTAGACTACAATAATGATAAAAAAAATGGTCTTTTGGTAGTGTAAGTAATTACACTCTGGTTTCACCCTACTCGCCCTATAAAATTTTTGACACGTGTTTGCGTCTCGTAGGTAGGATCACCTTTTATTTTAATCGTTCAATTCATTTAAGGCTATAAATCGTTAACCTCACTGACTAGACTAAACCCGAAATCACATCGTCAGTCGTATTGTTAATATCCCCCCAAAGTGGTGTGTGCGTTCGAAAGGTAATAAAATGGCATTCCTAAACCACATTTTTTAAATATTATTAAGAATTATATGGTTGAAGTTGCTATAAGAATATTTGGCGCCTAAGAGAAGACCGTCTCTTCTCTTAAAAGAAAGGGATGTCATTTTTTATGTTTTCATTTTATTGAACACCCTTGCAAATTCTCCTATAAAAACCGCTTCTGGTTAAGCGAATCTATGCAATATTATGGTCAATTATCTTTTAGATGCCCGAAAAATGGTGGGTTTTATTTGACCGATCCTAAATATATATATGTGGAGTGAATTAGAATAGGTCAGTATAAGATCACCATTTCTTTCTCTGTCCCTGCCTCTCTTTAATCGTGAAGTCTCAAATTACACTTTTTTACATAATCAAAACGAAAATTATGAGTTATTATTTATAAACCTTTTCCTCAAAATCTCTTTTAATAGAAGAAGACTGCTCCGATAACTAGATGTTTAACCCAATAGCGGCTTCTGGTAAAGATTCCAACTACTCCGAATGTCATGAAAAACCCTCCTATAACTAGGGTGAACCCACCAATTCCGTTGATTATGGTTGAAAATGCCGCCCCGATCTGGTATCGAAGTGGCATGATAACAATTGGAAATAGGACAAGCACGACAAGAACAATTCTGATATAGATATTTATCATCGGTTTCTTTTTTTTAACAAGAGTATAAGTTTTCTTTCATTTTTTTTTATTTTTTACTTTTTTTTTAACAACAGTGTTCAAATAATGACTCAGAAATAGTTTTAAAGTCAAGTTTCCCTCAGTTAAATTTATAAGCTTTTACATACCATTATTTTTAAAAAACAGACAGGTATGCTGAGAATAAGAATTTTATTGTATCAATTTTTAATTATTTTATAGCACATTTGGAGTCGTTCTGAACCACCAACACGTATGAGTATTTGGTTTTATATAGCGTGTTCGATCACTGACACAAAAATTATCCACGGTAATTATCATTAAAAATGAGATTGGAGCAGGAAGGATTGCAGTATACTCGAATAGGTCTTCCCTTTTCTGACTTAAATGAGATATTTACGAATCCTGACAACAATAAAGAAATTGTCTCAAAAATAATGGAATGGATAATCATGGAGTACTATGCGGTAAAAAAACTAATTAACTAAAAAAGATATTAAGATTAATGAGCAATATAATAAAGATCATATATTTAAAAAATGCCATACTGTTAGGACTGTGGAAAAGAAATATCTGAAATGTAATTTGAAAAATTTTTTGGTTTATGCCCTACATGTAGTTGATCACCAAGAACAAAAGGGGAAATTATAATTAGAATTAGGTGTTAAAAAAATGAGTATCCCATCAGCTATGCGAGTTGGGCCCTTTACCGCAACAGTATTAGCAAAAAAAAGGTATATCATTTTTTACTTGTTTTTAATATGGGTGAGCGTTCTTTCAATTACGCTAGAATTTTGGATTTTTTGGCAAGAAATCTTTTCCTGGAATTTGCTATTCAAATGGAATATCACCCATTTTTACATTTTCTTTCCTTTAGTAGCTTTATTTATGTACATAACAATTGTTTTTGTTTCATTATTCTTTGCTAAAGTTTTGTTAATCATCGTGAATACACTTCATAAACCTCGCGAAGGAGTTTTTAAGAGAGATATTTCTGATAAAGATTATTGCTATTGGAGTATGCGCAATACAATAAAAAGATGGCCTATTTGGCTTTCACACAGATTTCCCTTTCCATTTTTAGATAATATTTGCTTTAAAGTATTCGGAGTTCGTACAAAGTTTTCAAACTCGTTATTCGAGGGCTGGGTAGATACAGAATTCATTGAATTTGGGGATAATGTTGTTGTAGGTCAAGCAAGTATTATTCAATCATCAACGATAATTGGCAACCTCTTAATAATAAAAAAAACGATTATAGAGGAAAACGTTAGGATAGGATCACACGCGATTGTAATGCCAGGGGCACACATTAGAAAGAATTGCGTCTTAGCAGCAAGTTCAGTTGCATTAGTGGGCCAAGAATTAGAAGAAAGCTGGATATATGTTGGCATTCCTGCAAAAAAGTTTAAAATAAATAGGTTTTTTGAAGATGGTCTAATAGATAAAATTGGAAAACACACTGAGGATGAAGAAGCTTTGAGAAAAAAATACGAGGACCTATACATTAAGCGACATGATGAACGAAGGCCATTAAAAGAGAGATTGGAAGCTAAAAGAGAAAGACGGAAAATGTCATTAGAAGAACAATCATAAAATCAACCAGTGCTGAACATTATTTTTATCTCCTCTTGAAAAAAGTCTTTAATACTTTTACATGTCATACTTAACTCTTGTTTAGTTAGATTAAATAAAGCTATTCTTGGGCAATCCTTATCATATATACATTTTTTAAGGTCCAAATCATAAATTATAGGGTAAAATCTGCAACCTCGAGGTCTAAATTCATAGATTTTACATAATTTCGTATCTTTTTTCAAAAAAACACAAAGTCCCTTAATATTTTTTAACTGATAATAACCCTCACTGTTTTTCTGAACGAAATCCTCCCTTTTTAAGTTTAACGAAGCTATATTCAAGATTAGAATAATGTCCGTCTCTGATAAGATCATTTCTGTTTGATTACAACAAATTCCGCAGTCAACACACTTATTATCCCTTGATTTCATAAATCATAACTTCAAAAGTGAAAAAATAACTAATATTCTATTATCATTATTAATTTAACAGTTTTATATTAAATAATGTGAAGATAAATATTCACCTTTTAGTCAATTATTAATTTGGCTTAGAAACATTAAGATTTCGGTATAGTAAAATATTTAACATTATAATTACTATAATAATTATAATAATTATAAAATACTTTAGAGTGATTATAAATGGCTACTACAATTCAAATTTCAGAAGAAACAAAGAGTAAATTATTTCGGATTATAAATCTGCTTGAAAAGGAAATTGGGCGTAGAGTCACTTACGATGATGCTATTAAGTTCCTATTAAAAAAAGAAAAAAAAGAATTTCGCAGAGATGAATTCTTAGAAAATATTAAGAAATATCAAGGAATTCTTAAACCCAATGAAGGAAAAGAGTTGCTTAAAGAATTAAGGGAGAGAGACTTAGAGCGTGAGCAAAAATTTACAGAGTAATTCAATAGTTATTGATACTGGTGTTTTAGTAGAATTACTTGAGAACTCAGAATTGGGAAAAATATTTTCTAAACAATTCTTAGAAAATCCTCAATTTGAAAAATATTACATCAGTCCTATAACTGATACCGAACTTAAATACATATTTTGTAGGCGAAGTGGGTCTCAAGAAGCAAAAAAAATTGTATCTAATTTCCTACAAAATTTCATTATATGTTCTGAAAGTACCTTAAGGGATGAAGCTTTTCGGATAAAATGCCACTTTCCAATTTCTCTAGCAGATTCTTATTCATTAGCTGTTTCAATAGTTTTTAATATACCGTTATGCATGAAAAAGGAAAAAGAAATTCAAAATAATATAACCAAACTTTCAAAAGAAGCAAAAATAATTTTTATTGATGATTATACCTAAAAATCACATCTAAAGGAAAGATTTAAAGAATTATAAATTGAACTATCTCTTCTTTAGTTTGTACTTCATTATTGTTAAGGTTAGAGTAGAATCAAATAACTCTAGCCACCCAAATTTTTAATAAAAATTGACAATCATAATATTCTATACGGCAATCTATACTAAATATGTTTTTAGTATCAATAATTTTTACTCGAAAGTTTTTAAAAACTGAAGGATTTTCAATAAACAAGTGATCTATAATCACTATTAATTATCTGTTAATGGAGTAAAATCTTAAAACATTTGGAAAAAATAAGTGAAGCAACTCAAGAAAGCGAACAACCCGATATGATTCAACATTTTTTATAACCCAAATAAGTTTAGCAAAAATTATATAATTATCTTTCTTATTATTGAAATAAAGACAAACCCGAAGGATACAAGTTAATCGTTATCATATACACATTTTTTATTATCAAAATCGTAAACTATAGGGTAAAATCTGCAACCTCGAGAATTAAATTCATAGATTTTACATAATTTCGTATTTTTTTAAAAAAAAACACAAAGTCCCTTAATATTTTTTAACTGATAATAACCCTCACTGTTTTTCTGAACGAAATCCTCCCTTTTTAAGTTTAACGAAGCTATATTCAAGATTAGAATAATGTCCGTCTCTGATAAGATCATTTCTGTTTGATTACAAACAAATTCCGCAGTCAACACACTTATTTTCAATTAGTTTATTCCTAAGTTTCATAAATCATAACTTTAAAAGTGAAAAAATAACTATTACTCTATAATCATTATTAATTATCTGATTATTGTATTGTTTTTGTCAATACATTTAAATAAAGTTTAGTATATTCCGACAAATTTATTTAAAAGGCTAGAATAATTAATAAAGATTATTCATAATTGTAGTATGTAAAATCTCAAATATTATAATATTTAATAAATAAAAATAATAATTAGTAATTATACTTAATATATGAAAAGTGAATATAAAGCAAAATTATAAAAACTTCAAATTAACTATAAATGAGGTGATTAGAATTTCTGAATCTTATCTTAATATAATAAATTCACTTCTTGATGATTATATTGAAAGAAGAGAACTTGGAGATGAAATATATACTCCATTAAATACATTATTAGGTGAAATTCAAGATTTTTTTTCTGAAGTATATCTTGAATTTAATAATAGCTTTCTTAAAAAATCAAAAAATGAAGATATTACAAATTTCTTATTTTATCACAGTGCAAGAAATCTTAAATTAACTACTATCAAGGTAATAGATAGCTTCAAATTAGCAAAAGTAAAAGCATTAAATCCTAAAGTAGCCAAACAATTAAAGTCTTTTATAGAACCTTTGATAAAATTCTTAATGTTTTTAAAATAAATGAAAAAAGAATCTTTCCCTAAAATAGATATGTTATCAGAAGAACTGGAAAAGTTCAGGAGTATTGCTAAAGAAAAGCATTTTCTTTGTAATCTTGATGAAGAACTAAAATATGACGAAATTACTCATAAAAAATTTAGAAATTTAATGGATTCAATACGAGAAATTAATCTTGCAGAATTCCACTAGATAATTATGAAATATTTCCGGTTTTCTATTGATACTAATATATTAATTTCTAGTACTTTTTATTATAGATTTAAAACATTACCTGAGATTTTCCGGGAAGATAAAGTTTATGATTTTTCAATATTTATAATGAGATTTTTTGAACGTATTCTTAGAAATAAAGGGATTAAATTTGGAATTTTAACTCCTTCAACTCTTAAGGAACTTAATTTAATAAAACCAAAAATCATTCTTAAAAAATTAGAAGAACGATTTAGTAATGACCAAGAAGGATTCAAGAAAGCAATTAATGAATTATCTTCTCTATTAAATAGAATAAATGATAATCTAAAAAGAGTTCTAAAAATATTCAGTAGAGGAAAAGCGTATATCAATGACACCAGAGTAAGAAAAATATATAAAAAAGTCGATAATATGTATAAGAATTTCATAAATCAATCCAAGAATTTGAAAGAAGAAATTAAGAGAAAAGTTGAAGATCATATTAATAATTTCTATGCTAAATATTTTCAGAATATGGAAGCTTATCAGGAAATTGAAGAAGCTAAAGAAACTTCACGCCAAACACAAATTATAAGATTATCTAAAAAACCAGTTAAAGAAAATGATAAAGAAATTTTATCCGAAATAATTTATGAACGAAAAAGATGTATCCAAGAAAACCCCCGTTTTAGAAATAACTTAAATTTTTATTTCATTACAGAAGATACACATTTTTCTAGAAAATATAATAAGAGATTTAATTTTTACTCAACACCAATAACAACAAAGATAAAAAAATTGTTTGATATAGACTGTGTAAGAGTAAACCAATTCGCCGGGCTTATTACCAATAGAAAACTCAATCTTGAAAAATAAACCTTTTTTTTACCTGGACCTAGATAAAATTTTAAATTTCTCCTAGAGAACTTTTAGGTTTTTCTTTTTGGAAAAATAGGAATTTCTTTCATAATTTTAGGCTTTTTTCTAGTTTTTTTAGTGAGAAACTTGAATTTTAAGGTAATTTATTTTTGTTCTTTCCTCATTATTGAGAGGTAGGACATGAGAGGTTTTTTTTGTCGATTTATTACACGAAATTACACGGCGTGTAATTTTTTGATTTTGCTCTCTATTAGTATTGAGATGTATTTAAGGGCGATTTCCTCCTTTTTTTCTGAGACAAATATTACTGTTATTTCATGTTTATAGAGCTTGTACTAGTATTAGATTACATTTCCTTTCTTGGTGTTATAAAACAATTACTTATCAGTCTTTTCGATAGTATTTATCGAATTTATTGATAAACAAACTTAACTATCACTTTACCATCTTCACTATTTACTTCACTATCTTTATTTTAAAATGAATCTTCAACCCTGAAGAAAAATTGAAGATTATGAAGAAAGATTCTTCAACAATTTTTTGGGAATAATGGGAATGTTGGGATTTTGTTGGGAATATTGTTGGTAAGACCAAACAAAAAACAAACACCCAAACAAACATTAAAAAGTAGGAATTCCTACTTTTTTTCTTATTTAAGGTTTGTGTTAAAATAAAATTGCTAGAATAAATATTACAAAAATGCATAAACCACACCAGTAAAAGCATGACTTTTTTGTTTCCCTGATAATTACAGGGGGAGGGTTTACTAGTATTGTTTGTGATCTACGTTTTTGGCCACAACGAGGACATGCTATCCAATTTTGTTGTAGTTCTAGACCACAATTAATACAGAATCTATTCATATTATAATGGTATTTTTGTAAATATAAAAATATTATAATTCCAGCTATAATGAAATTATAACGCTATTCTTGGAAAACCAATATAATCACTATTAATTATCTGTTAATGGAGTAAAATCTTAAAACATTTGGAAAAAATGAGTGAAGCAACTCTAGAGAGTAAACACCCGGAATCTTTAAATTTGAAAAATCAAACCATCAAGGAAGATGTAAATCTCAAGTAATGTTTTAATGATTTGTTTCATTCCAAAAGATTACCGCAATTAAAACAGATTTCTGCTCCATACTCAAGTTCTGTTCCACATTCAATGCATTTTATTGTCTGTTTGAAGATTTTGCTTAACAATTTTTTCGCAAAAATCATTTTATAAGAATCTCCAGAATCGTGTCTATCTAAGAATTGGATCCATTTAGATCCTTCAATACCCCAATCGGATATTTCTTGTTTATATTTGTTTTGGAATATTTCCTTTAAACTCTCAAATTCTTTAACTTGCCAAAATAATTCAAACACATTTTCTCCTTTTAAAAATTCGACAAAAAAATCTATATCTACTCGAAATATTAACCCGTATAGATCTGCGAATTCAATTATTCCTTCAAGTTCTGTAAAGGGGTCATATAGTGCATCCTTTTTATGTGTCAAAAGAATCTCTTTAAATATGTCTATAACTGTGGTTTCAGCTTTGTCTACATAATGAACTAAAGTTTGGATCAAGAATTCTTGAGATTCTTCGTGTTCAGATAAATCAATAAGAGCTTGCTTAAAATCTGGACTTTTAGGATCTGGAAATAACTCCTCAATGTCTTCTAAATAAACTATCTTTTTTTTTGTGAATTTTTTGTGTTCATAATATATCCTACCTTTTGTATGAAGACGTTGGCATTCTGAACAGTAATAGGGTTTATTTATGTTTGCATTTATTTTGTCAGAAAAATCAGGGAAACTTCCTTCTCTTATGAGTGTAAAATTTTCTTTTGACAATTCTATTCCTTTAATGCAATTAATCAGATGAGATAAAGCATGAGTTTTATCTCTGAATTGTTCAATCGAATTCAAAAAATAAGGTAAAAGATCATTCATTACAATAGTTTCTCTAAATGTTTTAACTAAAAGTTTAAAAACTTCCAATCTCGTAGCTTGACCATAAAATTGTTCATCAATATCCACCAACCCTCTAATTAGAATAACACATTTTGCTAAAATGAGCGAATATTGTTTGTTTATTAATGGTGTATCTTTAAGTCTATCAAAAACTCTTATAAAAGGATAATATGTACTCGACTTAATAAGATAGAGCTTAAGTGAATTTAAAATACTAATAACCTTTGTTTCAATGAGTGAATAATACTTGTCTATTAATTTTGTTCCTTGAATTCCAACAAGAATTTCAGCAAGGATTTTAAATTTATCGTCAATATCATCTATTCTGTCGAGAGTATTCAGTAAAGTAAAAAAATTCTCTTCTAAGAGTGTTCTACCCTCATTCATTGATTTCAGATAATATAGATAATTCTCTTCAATTAAAAACAAAATCGTATCAGGATATCCAATTGAGAATTGCTTAACTAATTCTTCTTTGAACACCTTATTAGCTTTAGGATTTCCAGAGCTTGATAAACCCTTAAGTATTTTAAAGAGTATTTTATAATTTTTGCGAAATTTAACATCCTCTTCCAAAATTAGGGAAAGTATTGCGAGAAGCTCTTCATCTTTTAAATAATCTAAATAACCTTTATTGAAGAGAAATTTTAAAACTGTTGGTTGCCCACTTCTGAATCGATTAGCAATTTCTTCCTTAAATACTCTATTTAATTTAAGATCGTTGAGTATTGATAACCGTTCCTCCATATTAAGATAATTCAAGTAGTCTTCCTCAATTAAATAGAAAATTGTATTAGGAGATCCCATTGTGAATCGTTTTGCAATCTCTTCCTTAAAAACTCTTTTAGCTAAGAAATCCCCAACTTCTGTAAGTTTCTTTAATAAAGGGAAAGCTATATTAGTGTGAAGGAGATTTATATTATATTCATGCTCATACCAAGATTGCAAATTGCTACAATGTCCGATAAACTCAGTTTCAGGCGAAAGATCATATTCTACACCATCTTGTCCATTTTCAATATCCCACTTCAGCATGTCGGCAACTTCATCAATGGATTCAATCTCGCTAAAGTTTTCTAAGTTCTCAACGGGAATGTTTAATAATAGTTTTTTGCATTGAATAAAAGGTTCCCCTGCCACATATATTACAGTTTCTCTTCCTTCTAATTTGACAGCAAGATAGTCATTTATTTTAAAAGTCTTTTCATCAACCAAAAAAATATCTTCCCTTATTGTTTTGTCCTTAATTCATCAGTAAGATAGAGAATAATATAATTTTTTCGTTAAATAAACAGGTCTTTAAATAATTCAAATCAGATAATTCGGATAAAATATAGTAAATGAAAAAAGATAAATTTAGTTATAGAAAGAAGTCAATAACTCGATAATAAACAACATCACACAAATATTTATCATCTCTATCAGGAAAATCTATGTAACTTTTTGAGAATTCATCTAAGCGAGCTTCAAGTAAACTTGAAAAAGCCCTAATATCTTTATCTTTTTGTCTTTTTAATTCAACACATATTATAAAAGGAAATCTTTTTTGCAATACATATCCTAATTCAAAACCTACTCCATTTCTCACTCCTGGAAAAGTAAAAATTAATATATTCAAATCCGAATTCTTTAAACAATAACGAGATCGAGCTAGATTTCTAGCAGATTGATTAGAGGGAAGTTTAATTGGAATAGGAAAATTACTAACTAAATACACATTCTTAAAACCTCTTCTCTTTAAACAATCCTTCAATTGATATAATCTCTTTTTTTCATTTTCAGGATGATAAGATCCATAAATTATAATTTTTTTGTTTAACTTAATGTGCACT
>CAZRBD010000121.1:0-12333 GCA_964598265.1 uncultured archaeon | reverse complement strand
AGGGTATGCGTGGGAAATTGATAGTACAGGTACTGCTTATTATATTGTTGATGGAGATACACTTGATGTGACTTCTGTGGGAAGAATTCGTCTTGCCGATATAGATACACCTGAGAGCGGGGATTCTGGGTATGCTGCTGCGAAAAATTATCTAAGTTCTCTTGTTTACAATAAGGAAGTTTATGTAGATGAAGATAACAAAACTGGTAATGATCCCAATGGTCGTATGGTTGCTGTAATTTATGTATACTATAATGAAACTCACTTAAAAAATGTGAATAAAGCGTTATTGGTGGCGGGGCATGCCGTAATATACGATTTTGACAATAATGAATTCAATCCTTATACATGGACTTTATATGTAGAATATCAGCCAACCCCTCCTCCGCCTCCACCACCTCCTCCACCACCTCCACCACCTCCACCTCCACCTCCACCACCTCCACCACCTCCACCTCCCCCTTCAGAAAAGCCCGATTTGAAAGATAGAGGGTCTGATTATTCAGGACTTAATACAAATCAAGTTTCCTCAGGATCGTCATATTTTAATATTTATTGTGATGTTATAAATATCGGCAATGCTTCTAGCGATGCGTTTAATGTATATTTTTTAGCTTCAACTGACTCAACCATTACGATACAAGACTATTTTATAGGTTCAGATTCAGTTTCTTCACTCGAAATAGATAGTTATGATGACGTGAGTTGGTCTGGCACATTTCCTTCTGATATTCCAGATGGAACTTATTTTTTAGGTTGGATTATTGATTCAGCTGACCGAATTGATGAATCAAATGAAGGAAATAACAATGCCTTTATAGCGTCACAGCACTTATTAGTGGATGGAACACCACCATCAACTTTGATTACATTTACACCTAAGAGTGGTTCAAATAAAATTGATAAATACACAACCTTTTATTTGTCATGCTCTGATGGTGAGGGTTCAGGTGTTAGCTCAATATTTTATAAAATAGATAATGAATTATTGATAGAATTTAACGATAATTTTACTCTGAAAAATTACTATTCAGGGACACACACTATTTCCTATTATAGTGTAGATGATCTTAATAACATTGAAGAAGTTAGAGTGCTAACAATAAACAAAATTGATTTAAATTATAGAGAAATATCAACACGTTTCAATATTTTGCTAGTTCTAATCGCAGGGATTCTCGTATTTACTTTCAATATTGTAATCTATAAGAGATTAAAAATAAATTTAAAGAAAGTCTTATTCAAAAATAAGCATGAAAAAGAGGCAAAGGAGAGAATAATGAGAGAAGAAATAAAATACGATAATGATCCTCTTATAAATTCTATAGTTAAAGATCTGCTCAAGTGTTATTCCGACAATATAATCGCGATCTATGGAATTGGTAGCTATTTTGAGGCTTCTCTTCCTCCAAATTGGGTGAAAAACGACCTTGATATTATCTTGTTTGTGAAATCGTTAGACGAAATTCCTAAACAAGACTGGACTGAGATTCGCTATGAAAAAAAGGAAGTAAATGGAAACCACTTATGGCTCGGTTTTAACACATTAGAAGCATATCAAGATAAAAATAAGTTTTCTAAAGAGTCTTTTTCGAATTATGAATGGAATTTAATTGATATGAAACATCCTGAAAACTCTAAATTATTGTATGGAGTAAATATCCAAGCTCAGTTGCCTGAAACTGACAATTTAATATTCGATTATAACGATGTTTTAACGAGAGGTTTGTATCACTTAGAAAAGAGCCTGAAAGAAAAAGACATCTTTACGGCGATGAAAGAATGCTCTAAGGGCATTTTCAAGTTAGGATTTTATTTTTGTATTTATTTTGATCCTACATTCAGATCAACATCTATTATTGAAATAGGAAGAAAATTGCAGGAGTTAAGTGTAAATAGAAAAAGTATCAAATCATTGGTTGATTTTTATGAAGACGCTATAATTTTCAGAATAACAGACCATTATAAAACTGAATTCAAAGAGTTAAGATCAGATTTGCTTTCATATATTTTTTCTTTATTGGACCAAGGAGTTTTACATAAAAAGATGGGATAAAAAGAGATCAAAAATTATCTAACTCATAGCTTTAGTGGATTTCCATATTTGATTCAGGCTTTAAAAAAAACTAAATCTATTCAAACATTAAAAATGTCTTGAATAATATTTGATGATGTTGATTAATTTAAACTTAAATCTCTATCATTAAATATCCTCGAACATTGTATGGAATTAGGAGAGCTTATGAAGTTCAAATTTTCTAGAGTGGAATGGAAAAGGTATTACAAAACACAAATTTCTTTTCTAAAAAGATCTCGAAAGCAAAAAAGTATGCTTCGATTTGAAAGAAAGATCGTGATAGCAAGTGACGTTGGAAGCCAATTATATTGTGAAAAAAAAGTAGAGATGGGGTACCTATACGGGACTATAGAAACTGAAAGTATGGAGCAAGGATCTAAAGGGCATGAAATTATAACCGAAGACTCAATTAAAGTAGATTTAAAAGAAGCATGGAAAGAGATATTTACCTCAGAATCTTGTTGGATTTCAGAGTTGTTATTACTCGCAAATTACAAAAACTTGTATTTGGCTGGACGACCAGATACAATATTTTTCGCAAAAGGAATACCTGTTATGTTATTTGAGTTTAAATTCAGCAAATATAGCAGTTCTTTTCCATCTCACCATGTCCAAGCAGAAACTTATGGAATTATTTTGAACAAACTAGGGTTTGATACCTCTTCGCTTTTCTATGCAATTGTAATTCTCCCTCCTAGCATGGTTTCAGAAATAAAGAAACTAAAGGATTTATCAAGAGAGATTATGTTAAACTTTTGGGCAGATAAACTTTACAAGAAAGAGTCGAGTACACTTTTGAGAGGTGAAGTAAATGTGTTTATTCAAAAATTTGATATTCATTTGGCAGAGGATAAATTAGATAAAACGCTCGAGTTTTGGAGAAAAGAACGAGAAGCAATTCCAACAGATAACCAAAATAAATGTCTAAGTTGTGAATTTCAAAAGAAATGTGACTTTTCTTCAACTACTTAAAAAAGTTAGTCTTTTTTTATATTAAAATTGGATTAGAGATGAATTTTATAAAAATGAGAAGTTTCTTCTAGCATAAGTATCCTTAGGTGTATCAAATCTTATCAAAAGAGAAGTTCATAGTTACTATAAAGGAGCATTTTAAATATTTACTCTATAGCAACAAGATTAAAACCGTCGCACTTCTTTTTATATAGGAAAATTTTCGATAAGTTATGCATTATAATTTAAATACTTTAAATTTCTCTTAATTGTTGTTTGAGGAATACAAATGAATGAAAATGAGAGATTAATGGTTTATGAACTCGATGATTCGGGAGAAAAGAAGAAAGTTGAAGTAGTTGAAGATGAACTTCAATTATTTCTGATTTCACATCCAGAGCAAGTACTTGTAATTATTCGTGAAGATTTAAGAAGAATTTTTTTTCATTCTAAATCAGTAGAAACAGTAGCTAGTAGATGGAATTTTTGAGATTGTTATATCTTGACCTTCATATTTTTTCGCAAGTTCAAGAATGACTTTCATATCAATATTTCTTTCTATTCTTTCATCTTCTTTTAAAATAACCCATTCACCAGTTAATTCTTCCATCACTATCCCTCAATTGCTACGATTAAAAGATATAAAATTGCCTTGTACTATAAAATAATTGGTCTCAGCATTTTATTTTTACTCAAATATTTAAAATGCTATATTAATTTCTGAGAGCAAAATAATAGAAATTGAATTAATATTAATATTTTGCTGCTTAAAATTATAATAAATCTTGATATCGTTAGTTTAAAACTACTTTAATTTTTCTCTATTCCTGAAATTAGTTGATTTCAGATCGAAGATTTATCATGAATTTTTTCAATTTCTTTAAGTATTTTTGAAAATAAGGTAGAGGATTGTTATTGTCTCAATAATTGCTGTTTTCATTAATTATTGATTAATAACAATCAATTAATTCGAAAACTTAATCATATGATCTATGAAGGAATTTATTGATAAATTTCATTCAATCTCAAATCGATATTTTAGTATAATGGATCGTTTTACAGGAAAAAACGCACCTTGCATTATTCCAAGATTAAAGAAATTAATACAAAATGATCCAACTTATTTTGAATCGTATAATTCATTAGTTGATCTATTAATGCTCAGTGGTAAGGATTCGGAGGCTAGCGGTTATATAAATCAAGCATCCCGAAGAGCATTGAAGCGAATAGCAGATAAAAATGGAAATTGGCCTGATAGATTAAAATGGAGCTTTATCGAAAACCGTCACATAATAAAACCCATATTCAATAGAGCTGTCCTTTATTGGGATGAAGGTGAATCAGAAAAAGCTCTATATCTTTTACGAAAATTATTACTTTCAAATCCAAATGATAATATTGGAGCAAGAGATTATATTCTTGCTATTAGAATGAAAATGACATTTGATCAATTTGAAAAGCGTTTCAATAAGGGCGGATTTTATGATAAAGATCTCATGGAATGGTTTGATCAAAATTACAAAAAGTTTCCTAATGAATTTAACTGGTGGGAAAAAAATATAAAAGATTAATAAAAGAGTTTAATAACTAAGAGATTACGGCAAAAAAATAATACTTTTGATAGTAAATACTGGTTATTTCACGAAAACATTGAATATATTAGCCTTAATAATTCAGTCTTAAGGAATTGTTAAGGAATTTGATAAAGGAAAAAATCTGAACATTTAGTATAGCTTTTAAGAGTTGATTATGTACTTTATAATGATTGAAATGTTTATAATAATATGAATTATCATTTTCGTTCGAAGCTGGTTAGGTATGAGTAAAATAAAGTTTGGAGTAACTATAAATGCTGCACCGGATATGCTATACAAATCCGATTACGATTCAATTAAAAAAATCGCACAGGAATGTGAGAGATTGGGCTACGACTCTCTTTGGGCCATGGATCACCTTATGTGGGGAATTAATAATGAAGGAAGCGTTTTCGAAGTTTGGACTCTGCTATCTGCATTAGCTGTGGAAACCCAATCCATCAAGCTCGGACCTTTAGTGGCATGTAATTCTTTTAGAAATCCTACACTGACAGCGAAAATAGCATCTACAATTGATATTATCTCCAATGGAAGATTAATATTTGGCTATGGTGCGGGTTGGAAGGAGGAAGAATACGAAGCCTATGGATTTCGATTCAGGAATCCAGTTACAAGAGTGAAGCAAATGAGAGAAGGGATAACTCTAATAAAGAAGCTCTGGACTGAAGAAAAAACGAGTTTCCAAGGAGATTTCTATGAAGCAAAAGAAGCAATCTGCAAACCAAAGCCCTTGCAAAAACCGCATCCTCCTATCATGATTGGAGGAGGTGGAGAAAAGTATACGCTAAAGGTTGCAGCCGAAATCGCAAATATCTGGAATGCTTGGGAGCCTTCCATAGAAGACTATAAAAGAAAGGTGAATATTCTAAAAGAGTACTGCGATAAACTCGGAAGAAGAATAGATGATATTGAACTCTCATGGAGTGGAAACATTTTGATTGGAAAAAATGAAAAACAATTGAATAAGAAGATTAGTAGGTATGGAAAAGATATTAGCTTTGTGTGTACCTATGACAACTGTATAGAAATATTGCAAGAATATATTGACGCGGGTTGTAAAGAATTCATTTTTTCCTTATATAGTTTTAATGATGAAAAGGAGACCTTTATGGAAGAGATAGCTTCATCATTTTAAAAAAAAATATAAAAAAGTTCCCTCTTCTAATTATAATTTTCGGTTATTCCACGATATTCTTTTTAGCTCTTTTAACATATATAATATGAGTAAGATCAAGATTATTGAAAATTACTTTATGAAAATAAGCATTTTCAGCCTAAATTGATGTTTAATAAATAAGAGATTACGACAAAAAAATAATACTTTCGATAGTAAATTCGGTTATTTCACGAAATCTAATCATTATACCTCTATAACCTAAATATCATGAATAAATTCGAGATTATTTCATATTATATTATCAAGATTAGGTATTTTGGGTTAAATGAAGTCCCGCCTTTCAATTTAAATCCTATAGCCATTTCACAGCTAATTATAATTTTGAAATATATGGGGAGATTCTTTAAATAACCAAACATCTATAAGAATAAATTCAGTATTACTAAGCTCACAGAAGTAATTAGAATTAATCCAAACATTATCACGATTGGCCACTGTTTTTTTTGTCCATAATAGCCTGCTGAATTAACTACAGCATAGATTACTAATCCCATTGCAAGATTAAAGAAATATAGAGCCCAAGAGAGGCCAATCAAAAGAAGAATCCCACTTAATAGAGAGAGGATTCCTATGATAAATTCAGAAGTTATATGAAACACGATAGCCACTGGTTCTGTTTTTAGCTCTGGAATCTGGTTTGTTAGTTACAACATTATCCAAAGTCCTAAAATCCCTATTCCTATCACAATTGCATATATTCCACGTATCATTAAAAGAACCATTTTTCTCACATTTATGATGAGTAAATCAACAGTAGGATTTATAATATCGGTTAAATTATTTTAAGACATTCAAATATTTACTTATAATACTCAATTTAAATAAGGGTTTAAAATTGAAGTTTGAAGATATTATAATTAAGATTTCAGAGGGTGTAAAAGCACCAAATTTCAAAGACCTTTTTTCTGAGACTAGGTTGTATACTTTTTTGGTAGGAGCAGGAATTTCGATGGATCCTCCCTCCTGTGTTCCTTCTGCAAGGATGTTTGTGCAAGAACTTTTCAAATATTATGCTCCTGAAGAAGAAATAGAGACATTATCCTCTTTTGAATCCTTAAGATATGAATTTTTAGTCGAAAAAGTTCAGAATCTATTTGATAAAGAATTAAAGTTCTTGGATTATCTAAGTAGAGTAAAAGAGCCAAACATTATCCATTTATTCTTGGCAAATATGATAATGCGGTATTATTATGTAATTACGACAAATTTTGATTATCTTATTGAAAGGGCGTTGAAGAAGAAACTCGATGTGTATCCTACGTTTCATGATTATCATAAAAAAGTGATGGTTATTATAACAAAAGAAGATTATCAGAAGAAGGTATCTTTCCAATTCCCGATCATTAAAATTCATGGTTCTAAATGGGATGTTATAAAGGGAAGATTAACGAAGGATTCTTTAGTAACTACTATAAGAGCTCTTGGCCGCGAAAGGGAAAAGGGTGAAACTTTTGCTATTGAACCATACAAAAAACCGTTAATCAATGAGGTAATGAATGGGAGAGATTTGGTTATCATGGGATATTCTGGTAGTGATGATTTTGATATCAGCCCAATGTTGAAAGAATTGAGTAATATGAAGAGAATAATCTGGATAGAGCATGATCACAGTCTAACTCCCGGAAACGAGGAGATATATAAATATAAATCCGTAGAAGATTTATCGGAATTAAGATCTTCTGAATTACCTAAATTAGACAAAATGTTGGTGGAGCTTGCTTCAAAAAAAAGCATGGAGGTTTACAAGATTAAAGCGAAGACTCTTGAATTTGTAAAAGAGCAATTAGCACCAATATTTAATGAATCCTTTGAATTACTGAAAAAGGACACACCAGAGATTTCAAGTTTTGGTGATTACATGCAAGAAACTCATTTTAATGCATCAATTTCTTCAAAATATCGACTTGCTCATGAAATTTTTTATGAATTAGGAGATATAGAATCAGCAGAAAGGACCGCTAAGCAAGGTTCAATCTCATCCGAGGAGGAGGGTGATGAGATTAATCAAAATTATTTTACTAATGCTTTGGGGTTAGTTAACCTCTCCAAAGGAGATTATGATATTGCCTTGGAACATTTCGAAAAATCGCTTAAATTAACGGCAAAACTAAATCAAATATTTGAAAAAATAGCAGTGCTTTTGAATATAGGAGAATTAAATCGAAAAAAAAGTGATTTAAAGAATGCATTTAAATATTCCTTTGAAGCCGCTGCTTTACTGACAGAAACCACTCCAAATGTACTAAAATTTAGTGTTTTAAATAATTTAGGAATTTCATATAGAGACAACGGAGACATCCCTAATGCAGTAAAAAATATCGAATCTGCGCTTGAAATTGCAGCAAAAACAGGAGATTTATCTAGAAAATCTTTATGTTTAAGCAACCTTGCCGGCATGAAACTTTCTCAAGGATTATTAAAACCCGCCTTAGATTATGCCTCTGAAGCACTTAAAATTGATGAACTGTTAGGAGATTTAAATAGCATGTGCTCTACACTAAATTCTATTGGAAACATTTTTATAACTGCAGGGAATTACACCCAAGCTTTGCAATATTTAGAAAGAGCATATCAAACATCAATAAAAATTCAGAACTTAGACGTTAAATCTTTATTAGCAAATTCGATTGGAGTAATTTACTATAATAGAGGAAAGCTCGATTTAGCTTTAGAAAAATATAATGAAGCACTCAATATCAGCAAAGATATAGGTGATTTATCGATGCAAGCTACTGGTTTCAATAATATTGGGATGTATTATCGAAAGAAAAGGGATTTTAATAAAGCTTTTGAATTATTTAATCAATCTATAGCCCTCACTGAAAAAATTGGAGAAAAAACAAACTTAGGTGTTCGGTATGGAAATAGAGCTTCCATCTACGAGGCTAGGCGAGAATTTGAAAAAGCACTTGAAGACTATAAGAAAGCACTAAGTATTGAACAATCACTGGGAAATTTAGGAGGAGTAGCAAGTCAACTTACTAATATTGGAGGGGTATCAGGGGATTTAGGAAGATATGAAGAAACACTAAAAAATTATGGACAAGCGTTGAATATCATGGAAAATTTAGGGAATAAACCCGGTATTGCCAATGCACTAAATAATCTGGCCATAATTTATTTTAAATACAAGAAAGACCATCAGAAATCCATTGATTTATTACAACGAGCAGTTGAAATATACAGTGAATTAAAAATGCCCCAAATGGAAATAACAACAAAGAAAAGTTTGAATTTTATCAAAAATCAATTTAAAGCAAAATAAAGTTCTAGAGAGAATATTTGAGCCACATTACTAGTTTCTATGCCAATCTAATATCTCATTTCAGGGATGGCAAATTGACTCGTGAGAGCTATTAATTCATCACCCTAAAAAGAAGTAGTTGATGAATAGAATTATTTATTATTTTTACTTTAATTATTACTAACAAATCTGTATAAGAATGTGATTAAAAATTTCAGAAAAATCAGGACTAAGTTCCTGGGATTATCACTACTATCGCTGATTTTTACCTAGACTAGCTTAATGGACCAAGGATTTTAAATAATCGAGGCGCTTTAAAATCATCATATATTCCTGATGAGCTACCCCATCGTGATTCTCAGATAAGAAATATAGATAAAAAACTAACTAAAAGTATAAGGAAATTATTTTTATATTCTAGACTAAAAATTATATAAGTTAAATTGTATTCATATTATAGAAAAATGGTAGAGAAAATAACAATCAAACTACCAGCTGACCTTCTTGAGTTAACTGGTCTTAGTTCTAAAAATTTGGAAGAAAAAAGTCTTCTAATATGGGTATTAGATATATATACAGAGGGTAAGATTACGCTTTCCAAAGCGGCTAATCTGTTGAATATGAAAGTGGATAAATTTTTAACAGAATTTCATAGGCGTCATTTTAAACATATTGGCGGGCCTGAATCCGTAGAAGAAGCTCAAAAGGAGTATGATTTAGTTCAGAAATTAACAAGTGACGAGTAATATGCATGATTATCCTCGATAATAGCGTATTAAGCGCATTTAGACGTCTTAAACTCCTTTCTAATTTAAAAAAATTAATATCCTCTGCATTAATCTCGAAAGAAGTTTTCAATGAATATTCAAATCAATGGCAGAAGAAAATACCAAATTGGATCAAAATTAAGCAACCTCGGGGTGATACAATATTGGAATCAAGTCCCGTATCATTAAGTATAGCGGACCTAAGTCTTATAAGATTAGCTTTAGAACATAAAATTCCTATCGCGACAGATGATAAACCCTTACGTCAATTTGCTAAGAATTTAGGAATTTCCATAGTAGGATCTCTTGGTTTATTAAAATCACTCTATCAAAGAAAGATTATTAAAACAAGAGAAGAATATTTATCGTTTTTAGAATCACTTCAAAAAGATATTTATATATCCGATGAACTCCTGAAATGGGCATTCGAAGAGTCTTAATTTATTCGAAGGGTCTTAATTTTTACTTATCCCTTCCTCTTCCCATTGTTTATATTGTTCCATTAATTTATCTATTTCTTTGATATTTGCCTGTTGATCAAAAGCTTTCCAGCCTTTCTCTTATAGTATTTTTATATTATAATTACCCAGAGTAAACGTATTTACTAAATAATTAAGATTTATTTTAAGATTAAAAAACATAAGCATCATTACCCTCTATTTAAATATGGACTATATAGTTATAAAAATTCTGGTATAATTGAATTATTTATTTATTAAATTTTTTTTCTCTACCACACTTTTATTCTTTTTCCAAGTCTGCTCACGATAAAATCTTATTATACAATCCCGAAGTAAATGCATATTATGTAATGTAATCCATTATATTTCTCATTAGTTAAAACATATAATTGCTCGAAAACAGATAATTTTAAATAACTTTAAACAAATATTGCTTAAGCCTATAAATCTCTCGCTCTTGGGTGTCTACAAATCATACAAAACATCTCACAAAGCAAGGAGTACAAGCATAGAGAAATATATATAATTTTAAATCCTAATAAACTATTATTATAATTAAACGCACATCCGTGAAGAATCCTTAAAAAACTTAGATTAAAATAAGGTATATAAATACACAAGGTTGAATACAAAATGTATATATTTATATACATCAGATTACATATAAAATGTGAAATAAAAATAATACAAGTATAAGGAAAATTGATCAAAATAGATGCCAGTTCCTTTATTTACTCAATAAAAATGGATTGGATAAAAGTTTTAAAAGAGCTATACGAAGATTTAATAATTACGTCTTCAGTGCATCAAGAAGTTATATTGAATGGAAAGTTTAAGGGTAAACCAGACGCTTTTATTGGGGAAAAGTTAATAAAAAAATATGATATTAAAATCCATGATGTTGAAAAAAACTCAGAAGTTGAGATGGGATTGGGCGAAGGTGAAACAGATACCATTTTAAATGCTATTAAATTAAAATGCTCTTGTTTGATAGATGATAAAAAAGCAATTAGAATTGCTGAAAGCTTTGATCTACAAGTTTTTAGTGTTCCAATATCCCTTTTGGATGCATTTAAGCACCAGAAAATCAATGATGGTAAATTTGAAAAGTTTTTTCAAAAATGGATTATTGCGGCACACCCTTCATATGAAGATATTTTCCTTATAAAAAAATCAAAAGAATTAATGAGTGAATAATGTCAAAAAATCTTTCAGTTAGGATTAAAATGAATATTTTAAGAGAATTAGACAGTTTAGCAGCTTTACTTGGAGTAGATCGTGCTTCCGTTGTTAGAGATGTTATTAATAAAGGATTAGAAACAAAAAAGATTGATATAGCTCTTGAATTATACCAAAAAGGGTCTACTTTAGAAAAAGCAGCGAATACGACAAATATATCATTATGGGATTTGATAGATGAAGTTAAGAAAAGAGGGATAACCTCAAAATCGGATATTGAACAAACTAAAGCCTTGATAATAAAGATGATCGCCGGGGATGACGAAAATTTAGCGAAAAAAATCAACGAAATTAATTTTAATCTATAAAAATTTATTATATTTACATCGGAAAATAATACTTCTAGAACAAAATGACGAATTATAACTACATTAATTAATTTTATTGTGTACATTGACGAAGACTTCTAGAGATACACAACGAATTCAAGAAGGATTACAAACAGAGGGATTCAAGGATATAACACCTCATATTTTTTTAGCCATAATGTGGTATGACTGTTGGGTCGTCAGAACAGTACCTATTTCTTATTTGAATGATCTCGATTTTTTGAAGTGTATTAAATCAAATATTAATTTGAGCTAAGGAGTATTTGAAGATATTGATATGTCTGTTTTAATAATGCATTATAATTTAAATACTTTAAATTTCTCTTAATTGTTGTTTGAGGAATTAAAATGAATGAAAATGAGAGATTAATGGTTTATGAACTCGATGATTCGGGAGAAAAGAAGAAAGTTGAAGTAGTTGAAGATGAACTTCAATTATTTCTGATTTCACATCCAGAGCAAGTACTTGTAATTATTCGTGAAGATTTAAGAA
>CAZRBD010000120.1:11561-12511 GCA_964598265.1 uncultured archaeon | reverse complement strand
TATTTGGTATTTGTGTGTTAATAAATTTTTAAAAAAAGATTATAAAAACCAAACTGAGTTTCATAAATTATTCTTTTAGAATTTATAAATAACAAATGAGTAAGCTTCTTCAAAAATACAATTCGATAAATTTAAATATTTTAATTTATTATTAGCAAAATTTATATTAGCATTATATCTATTCCGTTGAAAATTACAATAAGAAAAATCAAGGTATTCTAAATCATTCATTGCATTTATTAGATGAGGATAAAAATCTCTTTCAAACTGTAGACCGTTTAATCATAATTTCTTTAAAAATTTTAAATTTTCTAAATTATTGGGGAAAGGCAATGATAGTTCTGAATAAAGAATAAACTCAATAACATGATCTTCTTCCAATTTAATACCAAAAAATACTTTACTTTTTGGTTCTATTTTTACATCACATATATTCCTAACTAAATATAGATCAATATGTAATTTTATTTCCAAATTCTGTAGACAATTCTTTTCATTATTTGATATTGGTAGATTTTTTGTATCAACCTTTTCCAATTTTCATTCCCCTCTTTTAATTCTTGATCAATAAATAGGATTTTCCTGTTATTACAATTTTTTTCTATATATTAATTCTTTTGATAAATAATAACGGGATTTAGCAAAAATCCCCTCTAAATAAATAATTGTTAATTCTAGCCATATTAACTTTTTGGAGTTTATTTTGATTTATGTATTATCTCTTATAGGAATACTTCTTCTTTTTTACTATATTGGAAAAAAGATTAAAGAAAGACAAAAAAGACCTCGTAGGAATAGATAAAATAATAAGTTTAATTTTGTCGCAAATTTTTTAAATTTATGAGAAATACTTATTTTTCCAAATTTGATATTTCTCTTTCCATTCTGGAAGTTTTTCTTTGAATTTATTAACTCCATATTCAAAGGTGTGCTTTAAAATTACTTCAATT
>CAZRBD010000120.1:0-11551 GCA_964598265.1 uncultured archaeon | reverse complement strand
AGGATTTAGTAAATATCTCCTTGTAATAAATAATTGTTAATTCTATCCATATTAACTTTTTGGAGTCATCTGAATTACTAAGAATATAAACTTAAAAAAAAATGGATTCTATTTTCTTCATCAAAAAAAGCGATTTCTAAATAGATGATATTTTCCCACAACTACTTTTTTAGAAGGGGACACCACGGCGGGAACCAAAAGAGAAAAAGGAAAAGGAAAAAAGATTAGTTAAAAAATAAAGTCAGAAAAGTGACACATTTGATCAGAATTTAAAAATAAAAGATAAGTAAGCTTTTGTAAATTACCAATGTAAGTGAAATCCGTAATACTATAATATCTCATAAAATCAAACCTTAAATGAAGTAAACTTTTTTTCTAATTTAGAATTACTTAACCCAAACAGAAACAAAAAAAGATATAAAGATAAAATGCGGAAAATTATCTCATTCTCAGGAAAAGGGGGGGTTGGAAAATCAACTCTCCTTGTCTTAATGTTGAAATATCTCCTTGAAAAATTTAAAGATCTCAATATCCTCGTAATTGATGCCGATCCCGATGCCAATATTGGAGACCTTATCGGTAAGGAAATCAAGTTTAAGGAAACAGTAGGGGGAAAAATGGCGGAATTGAAACAAAAAATACAAAAAAGACTTATACCTCTTGAGGTCTCGAAAAATCAAATCGTTGAATCCGAAGTCTTTGACTCTCTAATTGAAATGGATGAGTTTGATATCCTCGAAATGGGGAGGGGTGAAGGAGAGGGGTGCTATTGCAGTATCAATAATTTTTTAAAACGTATTATCGACGTTTTGGCGAAAAATTATGAAATCGTGCTCATCGATGCTCCCGCAGGGTTAGAATTTTTTGCTCGAAAAACTGGACAGGATGTCACTGATTTAATAATCGTCTCTGATCCTAGCAAAATGGGCATCCATACCATGAAACGGATTTTAGAAGTCACGAAAGAGGTAAATTTAAAATTTGAAAATATATGGATACTCGGCAACAGATTTCCAGAAGATTTAAGAAATATTTTAGAAAAGGAAGTAGCGGGCATTAAAGATGAAGATGTAAAGCTCTTAGGTTTTGTTTCAAATAGCGAGGAAATCAGTAGAATGAATATAATCGGGGAAAATTTATTACTTCTCCCTAAAGAGAGCAAAGCATACAAAACAGCTAAAAGACTGTTTGCTTCGATTATTTAAAGTATTGATAAGAGTTATCATTAAAATAGTATGAAATTAAAGATAATCATTAATCTCTTTGTTGCGAAAACGCCTTTCTACGCCTCCCCGCATTCCAGGTAACTTAAAACACTTGTCAGGAATCATTTTTTTAAAAAATCTTTGGTTTTCTCTTTCAGAAATAAACTGTGAATTATATAGTGTCTCGAAAATTTCTTCTCCTGAAAATTGGATATCATCGAAATATGGAATCACGGGGCGATTTCTGCTAAGATTTTCTACAACTTTAATTAGAGGAGACTTAATAACGCGAACTCTCCCACTTTCATCCATAATCGCAGTTTTTTGGTCGTATTCATTATATAAACAAATTAAACATTGAGAACCAAATCTTTCATGCATGTATTTCAAGACAAGATCAATTACTCGATGTTTGAGGGAAACTACTCCATAGAGCACCCCACGATTATTGATTTCTGTTCGTGTAAATTGTCTCGCGCGATATGCTTCTGTAGAGACTTCTCGCATCATGCGGTTAATTTTTTTAGCTAGAGGACTACCCGAATTGCGTAAAACAACTTCTGGAATTCTTTTAACTTGTTTTATAAGAGTAGGTGAAAAATCTTTATGACGAGGAAGATTCTTAATTAATTCTTCACGTGTATGTCCTCTAGCACATCCAAGAACTTCCAATGGATCTTTTCCGTTTATTATTTTTTTCAAATCATTTCCTTTTACATAATTTAATTATTAAGATCAATGAAATTATTAAGAGTTGTTTGGTTTTGCCCATTTAACACGATATAAGGATCAGCCCGTTTTAATACTATACCTACAGATTTTAGATCTTGCCGACGTTTAAAAATAAAATTTTTTGATTGTAAATTTATAATTCGTTTAGCAGAAATAGGCCCTATCCCAGGGACTCGTAATAATTCCTGATAAGATGCTTGATTTGGATCCACTAGGTTATTATTGTTAAAATAGCGACGTGCTAAATGGATTTTAGGGTCTCCTTTAGGTAAATTGTCGTTATCAGTTAAAATTTCTTTAAGATCTTTCAAATCATAATGATATATCCGTAATAACCAATCAGTTTGGTATAACCGATGTTCTCTTTCTAGGGAGGCTGCTTGCTTGTTTCCAAACGGTGTTCCTTCTATTGGAATAAAAGATGAAAAATAAGCGCGTCTGAGATCTATTTCTCGATATCCCCAATCTATTCTCTTTAGTAAGTCATAATCCGTTTCTTCTTCGGCAGCTCCTACTACAAATTGAGTAGTTTGCCCTGCATTTAATATTGGAGCAGAATCCCAGCGAAACTTCTTATAACCGTTTGGTCTTCGATCCTTAATCATTATTTCTTGGTATTTTTCTGAATTATCTTGCTTCAAATCTCTCATGACTTTGAGTGTTTCACAATTATGGTTAATACGAATCTGCTTTAACCAACGCTGACGTGTTAGAATATCATTTTTGAAATCTTTTTGCTCCGCAATTTCTGCGAGATAGTCTTTAGTGGAGGCTTCTGTATTGATTGAAATACGATCAGATAGGGTTATTGCTTCCTTAAGTAGATATTGGCTTACACCAGGTAAACACTTAAAATGCACATATCCGAGAAAATTATACTTGAATCGAAGAAGTCGAATCGCTTCCAACATTTCTTCAGTTGTTTCGTCAGCACTACCACAGATAGCAGACGATATGAATACACCTTCTGCAACATTCATCGAATAAAGCTTCATAAACGTACGAGCGTATTCTTCTGGTGTAAAACTCATTTTTTTCTTGCAGGAATGGGAAAAACAATATTTACAGCTGTAAATACACTTATTAGTATAAAGAGTTTTGAATAGGCTCATACATCGGCCATCAGGGGTATAACTATGACAAATTCCTGCACTAGCAGTAGAGCCAATCCATTTTTTTGAATCGCCAAACAGTTTTGGATATTTTTTTGTTCGACTAGAGGCAGTACTGGCACAAATATCATATTTAGAATTTTCTCCTAATACACGAATTTTTTCTAAAATAGAAGGCACTATTCAATCAACCAATTATTATAAATTTCACTTAAGTGGTTCACAAATTTAACTCTTGATGTTTACCTTATAAACCGAGGGGGATTATTGAATTAATAAACTAATTTCTGTTTTTTGATACTTAAAAATTTAACTATGAATATAGATTTGGTTTAACTTATTAAAGATAGTTAAGATTAAAATTACTTTAATGCATAATTTAGTTGGAGTATGAAGAATATTTATTTTCTAAAACTCTTCTTAAATTATGAGAAAAATTGAATTTTGAAGAATAATAATCAAAGACTAGTTTATCGATTATTCTTTGCTCTTTTTTATAGTTATAGCTTAAATCTCTTTTCTTCATATTAATAATTTGTTTAACTATCCTCTCAATTTTAATTTTTGTATTATTATCTGGTAATATCATAGGGAGGGAGTGAATTCCACTTATTTGAATACTATTAGTATTATTAATGATTCCCTTAGCTAAGTAATTATATAAAGAGCTATTCAATAAACCCAATATATATTCTATAGAAAGAGATTTATCTTTAATAATAAAACCTATTGCCTTATTTGAATCCCAATAGCATCCTTTGGGCATATATCTTGCTGCTAACTTTGAGCTCACTCCACTTATTATGATCCCCTCGCTT
This sequence comes from uncultured archaeon, assembly GCA_964598265.1. Classification (GTDB taxonomy): domain Archaea; phylum Asgardarchaeota; class Lokiarchaeia; order Sigyniarchaeales; family SOKP01; genus Loki-b32. Next base: position 7,684 of record CAZRBD010000120.1, on the reverse strand, counting down.
TCGAATGGAACATTATTTGGAATATCATAAATTACAACTGAATTCGGATCCCAATCAAGAGCCTCCATAATTGGTCTATAGTATTGCTCTGCTCCACCACGCTTAAAATAAGGTTTCCATCTATCTAATCCCAAATCTTCTCTTCTTATAATTTTAAATTTTTGGTCAATCTCTTCAATTTTCCCATTCCTCTTTTGAAAGAGTATTGCTAATGTCGTCCCCTCGATAGCTGTTATATATTTTCTATTATCATGTGTATGCATTCCAATAAACCCTTGTATAAATTTCTCTAATCGAGGCGCTATTTCAAAAAGATTGATTATTTTTTCCTCTACATCAGTAAAAAATATGTTAAAGGGCAAAGAATTATATTTTATTTGCTTAATTTCTCTTACAATACTTGGAATCTTATATTCCTCCTCATTTACTAATCTCGGAATTATCCGCATTATATTGTTTTCTCTGCTCTTCTTATTCTGCTGACCAGAATATTTAGTTAGTAATATAATTGCAGGGCTTGTACTCACCTTTTGATTCGAAAATAGGTTTTTTGTAGGTAAAAGAATCTCATTAATCTTACAATTATTAAGGATAAATTTTCTTAACTTTTTATGAGTGTTAAGTGTTAAAAAAGAATCACTTGTGATAAATCCTAATTTTCCTCCTTCCTTTAATCTCCAAATGCTATTAACGATAAACATTGCATACGCTTCATGAGAATTTATTTTGCCATATATTTTTCTAAGTTTCAAATTATTCTTTTTAACGTAGCTACTGGCTTTATTTAAGTAAGGTGGATTTCCTACAATAAAATCAAATTGGTTATAAGAATCGGGATATAGAGAAAGTAAGGTGTCTTGAGTCTTAAAAAACACACCTAACTCTTCTATTTCAGGTTTAAAATATGAATTAATATCATAAGTAAATATTTGATGCTTATTAATTCCAGCTTCTAAAAGTTTTTTTACAAAAATCCCCGGGCCAACACACGGATCTAAAATTTTTTGATTTTTTTTAATCTTACCAAGTCTTGATATTATATATTCTACCGTTTTGGGGGGAGTTATGACTTCCCCTAAATTTTTTTCTCTCTTCCGAATTTTAATCATCAATCTCTTTAGTTTCCACCCTTTTTTATCTATTTATTTTAAAATCTTAAAGATAGACAAGAAAGCCCGCCATCCATTTTTCTAAATTCTGACATATCGTTTTCAAGGATTTTATACCCTAATCCTAGAATTGAATTTTTCAACTTTTTAAAACCCTTAGCAATTAGTACATGTTCATTTACTCTTATACAATTGGTAGCATAACTCTCTTCTTCCTCAACTTCTATGATATTATAATCCTTGAAAAGAGTATTTTTAATAAATTCACCTGATGCGATGATATTATTATCTCCAATATAGGCCACTCCAGTTTTAAGATGAAGAATATTTTTCAATGAAACAAGTGAACAGATATATCCGTACTTTTTTACTATATTTTCAAACTGTTTTGCTCCTTCTTTATTTGTTCTTGATGATAGTCCGATAAAATATTTATTCTCTATTTTTAAGACATCCCCGCCTTCTAATGTCCCTGGATTTTCAATTGACTCTACTTTATCGAAATATTTCTCTAAAACGGTTTTTATCTCTCTTTCTTCACCTCTCCTGCTTGGTGCTCCCAAGTTAGTAATAACTGCTAGATCTTCGTTGACAACAGCGGTATCTTCCACAAACGTTGAATCTGGAAATAAATCATCAACTCTTAATGTTATAATCTCCATCCCACATTTTTTTAATGCTTTGATATAACTCGAATGCTGTTTAATTGCTTTAATATAATCCGGTTTCCCCAAATTTGATGTTGTCAAACCATATTGAAAATTTTGTGAAACTCTTCTAACAACAGCATGTTTAACCATATAATCATCGATAAAAAAATGCTTTTCTGCTCTAGATAACTATACTTACCAAAGGAAATTATATAAATTTAATTGCTCAACCAATATTGAATTTTTTATGGTAAAAATTTATATAAATTAATGTAAGAAAAAGTAAGGTAATAACAATATTAATTAAAATGTACCTAATTATAATATGAAGCCCTTTTCATTGTTAATAAAACCAGCATCAGCAGATTGTAATTTAAGATGTAATTATTGTTTTTACATAAAGCATCTAGATACAGTAAATAAGACACCCCGGATGTCATATGAGGTATTGGAAAAGTTAATATCAAGTTATATGCAAACCAACCAGAACAATAATTATGCATTTGGGTGGCAAGGCGGAGAACCACTTTTGATGGGATTAAAATTCTTTCAGAACGCTATAGAACTTCAAAAGGAATTTGCCCCTCCTGGTGCAACAGTCAGTAATGGACTTCAAACAAATGGAACACTAATTACTGTTCCTTTCGCTAAATTCTTTAACGAATATAAATTTCTACTGGGAGTTAGTCTTGATGGTCCTTCTTACATTCATGACTATTATAGAAAAAGTTTAGGGAAGAAACCAACTCATTCTCTAGTGATGAGGGGAATTCAGCGTTTAAAACAAAATAGCGTCGAATTTAATCTATTAATTTTAGTTAATAGTGAAAATATTAAGAAATCGAGGGAGGTCTATCAATTTCTACTAAAAAATAGTTTCAATTTTCAACAGTATATACCTTGCGTAGAATTTGATGAAGATGGTCAACCTACACCATTTTCTATTTCTGGTGACGAATGGGGTAATTTCCTCTGTGAATTATTTGATTTATGGTATAAAGAAGATAAAAGTCGCATTTCCATTAGAATTTTTGATTCGATTCTGGAATATTTAGTTTATGGACGTTATAGTATTTGTCATATGGGAAATGATTGTCGTCAATATTTTGTGGTAGAATATGATGGGAGTATTTATCCTTGTGATTTTTACGTTCAACAAAATTTGAAATTAGGCAATATTCTTACCGATACTTGGGATGATCTTATTGAATCTCCAATCTATAAAACATTTGGACAAAATAAAGCTCTATGGAATTCACAGTGTCATAAATGCCAATTCGTTAATTATTGTCATGGAGATTGTCAAAAATTTCGTTTAGGGGATAAAAAATCTCCAAAAACTATTAGTCAACTATGTAAAGGGTGGAAAAAATTTTATTCACATACACTACCACGATTTAAAATGATAGCAACTAGGATTAAGAATGCTTCTGGAAAAAATAAAGTATCTCAAATTAAAATACAAAAAATTGGGCGTAATGCCACCTGTCCATGTGGAAGTGGAAAGAAATATAAATTTTGTTGTATGAAATGAACTGAAAGATTAAGAGGAGTAGATTGAAATACATTAATGACTAAGTAACTAAAAATGAGAGAAAAAAAATTAAAATAAGATAATTAAATGTTTCAAAATTGTGTTGAGTTTTAATCTGATGGAAATTCTTCCATAGCCATTGCCATAATTTCTCCATAAGCAATAGCATCTTGAAGATTTCCCTCAATCTGCAAATCTCCACTCATATAAGCACTAGTAGAATCAAGTTCACCAGAGCTTAAACCAACCCATGTGGCACCTGTAGCTTTCATTGTTACACTTGGATCTTCCGCATCCCCCTCTCCATAATCTATAGCTCCTTCTCCAAGTTTTATCCAATATTTATAATCAACATCAGTTACTACAAATTGGACAATTGTAAGATCCATATCATCTAATTCTTCCTTTAGATCTTCACTTTCTCCAGCAAGTTGTTTCATAAACTCAGCTAATTTCAAGGCATCTGAAGGTTCAGTACCACCTTTAGACCTCAATTCTTTAATTTCTTTTATTAAATTCTCGTCAACCATTTTATATTTTCACTTTCTTTTATCGTTTTATGCTTTTAAAACAAATTTCAAATTTTGAATTACAATATGCAAAATAGCTTAAAAATTTACTTTTTTTTTGCTTATATAATCTTATTTAAAGTTTATAAGTAGGAATTGAGGGGAAAATTTAAAGTGAATTTTAAATTTCTCTATAAATTAAAAATAGGTATAATTGTTAGATAATTTATTAATATATTTGTAAGACAAGGAAACATGAAATTCTTAGAAGAATTAACAACTAAATGGAAAAAAAGCCCTCTAAAGCCTGTCCGAATAATAGCTTTTGGCTCTAGTAACACTGAGCTTCACTGGCACTCCTTAGGGCATTTCAATTGGTTTTCTTGGTTATCTTGTGCAATGAGGGAATGGATTGGAAGACATGTTACACTAATTAATGCAGGAATAAATGGTGAAACAGCAGAAAATCTTCTCAAAAGAATAGAAAGAGATGTTCTCTCTTTATCTCCTGATGCTACAATTATAACAATTGGTGGAAATGATGCTCTTTTAAAATTTCCAGTCGATCAATATAGAAAAAATTTATTAACTATAATAAATATTATTCGCGAAGCAGAGATTCTCCCTATTCTTCAAACATACTATTGCCCGTTATATAAAAAAATGCCAGAAAGCTTTAGTATTTTTAAAAAATTTGTAGAAGTGAATAGAAATTTATCAACTGAAAAAGAAATTCCCATAATTGATCAGTATAAATACTTCTTACCATTATATGAAAATGAACCTGAAGTTTATTCAGAATTAATGAATGACGGCCTCCATGTCAATCCTATTGGGAATTCTATTATGGGAATAATAGCTTGTCGTCATTTTTCATTACCCGATCCTATTTTTATGAATAGAACCTTCAGAAAAAAAGTTAGAAAATACTTAAACCTGATGAATAGATATACAGAGTTTCTTCCAAAAATAAAAAAAACATAGAGGAAAATTCAAAATCTATTTTTACAATAAAAATTATCATTTAAATCTGGGAGATCAAGTAAAAAATTATTTCATTATTTGCCATTCCAGATGATAATTTAATTCAATTTTCCCTCTAAATATTATTCTAACTTCTTTAATCACTTTTTTTTCTTTCTAATCAATTATTTACACTTAAATGTTTAAAAAAAATTTCTCAAATTTATGTTTAACAATCTTTCTTACTTTTAAAATTCGGAACAATCGTAAAATCTTTATCTTTAATTAAGTCTTTAAAGTAAGAATACTTCTTTGGTTTATTATTCAATCAATTTGATACAAAAATGCCCTCCTTAATCGATAATTTTCTCATAGATCTCGGAGTCGTAGGAATTACATTCTTATATGTATTATTAACAATTTTTATACCTTTAATCCTATACAAAAAAGAAATTATCACTAAATTTACTGCTAGAAAAGTTGTGCATTTATTTGCGGGATTATCTATACTCTCTTCTCCATTTTATTCTTGGTCATTATGGCCAACTATTCTTGCTGGTACCCTTACTGTATTAGTATTTTTAAGTTCAAAAGAAACAAAAGTAAAACAGTTAAAAGAACTATATGATGCGATTTCTGAAGAACAAGAAGATCGTCTTAAAAGAGCTTTTCTTCAAGGCCCTTTCTTTTATAGCCTCTCAATTACATCTTTAGTTTTTATTTTTGGAATATTCGCTCCAAGTCAATTTTATTTTCCAATCGCAGGTATATTAATTATGATTATAGCTGATACTATGGCTTCTATAATAGGTAAACGTTGGGGAAAAATTAGTATTAGTTTTAATTGGACAAATTCGAATCGTACTCTAGAAGGTTCATTAACATTCTTTGGTTTTTCTTTCTTAGTATGTTTTCTCTCCTTTTACTTGTTTGGTTTACTAATTTCAGATATTCAAATATCCTTAACTATTGATACAATTATAATATATTCCTTAATTACTAGTTGTATTGCTACTGTAATAGAACTACTTTCCCCCAGTACTTATGATGATCTAACGGTTCCCTTAGGAAGCACATTAATAATATATCTTTTAACAATTCTATAATCTCTTCCAATTCTTAAATTGGTTTAAAATACTATTTAAAAAAATAAAAACAAACTGTCATGGAAAATATACTGAAATCCTTTGATGTTATTGTAGTTGGTGCGGGTACAGGTGGTACCACAGCTGCTAGATTCCTAGCTAAAAGTGGTGTGGACGTTTGTTTAATAGATAGAAAACAAAGAGATCAGATTGGAAATAAGATATGCGGTGATGCTGTTGGAAATGAGATTTTCGATTACTTAGGTATCCCTCATCCTAAAAATGAGGAATTATCTTGTCATATTAAAGGAGCAAAACTCTATTCTCCAAACCTTAAGAAATCTATTACACTAGTAGATCCTAAACAAGCAGGATATATTGTAAATAGATTAGCATATGGACAAAGATTGTTAGACGAGGCAATCGATGCTGGAGTTACACAATTTTTAGATAAAACTTTTGCATTAGATTTATTGTATAAAAATGGAACAATAAATGGGTTGAAAGTTAAATTAGAAAATAAAGAATCGACTGATCTCAAGGCTAAAATCATAATTGATGGAAGTGGTTTTTATTCCCCTTTAAGAAAAAAAGTAAAGAGCTCTATAATCGAAAAAAACATATCAAAGGAAGATAGCATACTATGTTATCGCGAGATAATTGAATTCTCTCCATCAGATCAAGAAGTCCAAGATCCCGAATACATAACTATAATCCTTGATCAAGAAAAAGCTCCAGGAGGTTATATTTGGTATTTTCCTAAAAATGAGTCTTCTCTAAATATAGGATTAGGCGTTTTTATGGATTGTAAAGGTAAAGTCAAAGACCTTTATCAAAAAAATGTCTTTCAAGAATTTATTAAAACATCAAAAGTTAAAAAAATATCATCAGGAGGGGGTGTAGTTCCTGTAAGAAGACCGTTATGGTCTTGTGCCGATAACAATATTATGTTAATAGGAGATGCTGCATGTCAAGTTAATCCTTTGCATGGAGGGGGTATAGACCCATCTATGAGAGCTGGATATCACGCCGCAAATTCAGCAATTCATGCTTTAGAAAATAATAATTATTCAATTAATGAATTATGGGATTATAATTACAATGTTATGTCTAGCTTTGGAGCTGAATTTGCTTCACTAGATCTATTAAGAATTGTACTTCAATATCTTTCAAATGATGATATTAATTTTGGATTGGGACGTGATTTATTAACCGGAGAAGAAATATTAGAAGTTTCTTCAACGGGGAAACTAAATTTGTCATTATTTAACATAGCAATTAAGGCATTTAAAGGAATTTCACGTCCGAATTTGTTATTAGATTTAAATTATCTTCGAATAAAAATGAAAGAAATATCTAAACTTTATAAAAACTTTCCAAGAACAATTACCGGATTTCATAATTGGAAAATCAAAGTAGAAGATATTTATCACAAAATTGAAAAAATGATTGTAAATAATAAAAGAAATTAATGACTTAAAGGATGTGAAAGAAATGGGAGATGTTATTATTAATGAGTGTATTGAGAATAGTACATACGATTACATAATAAAAGGTATTAATACTGAAGGTGCTCTGCATTTTTCTTTGATTGATCCAGATCCATTACGACAAGGACCAAACAAAGCAGCAAAAATAGCAAAATATGCCGAGGAAGCTGGAACCGATGCAATCTTAATTGGAGGAAGTACAGTATTTAATCAAAGTTTTGTGGATAAAACAATATTAGCTATAAGAAATAAGATCGAGATTCCCATAATAATATTTCCAGGTGGTATCAGTAATATATCACCGTATGCAGATGCTATATTTTATCTATCATTATTAAATTCTT
>CAZRBD010000119.1:0-12531 GCA_964598265.1 uncultured archaeon | reverse complement strand
TTACCTTTTACACCAACGTCATTATAAATATTAGTTAAAATCTTAGGCATAAAATCAATCTTCCATGTTAATTTTAGATTTAATTCTTCTATTAAGTCTAAGGCAAATCGGTGTGTAATCCTATTAGAAGCTATATCTTTTTGATAAAAAGGCAAGAAAATTTTATCTAATCTTCCTAAAGCAAGAACGCTTCTCTGATAAATGATGTTTGCAATATTCTGTGAAAACCATACAAATTGAACAGCTTCATAAAAAGTATCTGGAGGTTCTACTGTAAATTTCTCCATTATTCTGCCAATTTCTTCTAGATTTTTTTTTCTATAATGACCTTGTTCATCTTTAGCTTTCTCAAATGCAAGCTTAGAGTATCTTCTTCAAAAATCAATTGCCGCATTATCATAAATTTTTACAGCTTCATAGAAATTATACTTATCTTGAAATTTATCGTCCTTCTTATCAAGTTGTTCTTGAAAGTATTCCGTATCATTTATTATGCCACTATACCCCAGTTTTAAAAGTTTTTCATAACCTGCACACAAGTGACCTTCAGTTGTACCTTGATGTATGGCAATGTTGGATGCAAGGGATAAAATAGTACTTGTTGCATTGATAAACCCTTCTTTCAATAATCTTTTATTAATTCTATCTGCTACTAAAGATTTACCTTTCCAAAATGGAATCATCTCTAATAACTCATCCCGCTCGGTGTCTTCAATAAAAAATGGTTGTACCTCTCTATTAGCAAATTTCTTGTATGCTCTTTTTTTATCTAAACTGTTATCATATCCAAATAAATCCAGGTTAATTTTCTCTCCTAGATTTTTGCTTGTTTCATTTCCAACCAGTAATTCATCATCTCTGATGAAAATTGTCATGTTTTTTAATGTATGAGCTACAGATTTTGCTCGTTTTATGATTTCAGGATCATCTGGATATTTTTTATAAATTTCTGTAAAATATCTCATGCGTTCAATGCATAATTCGTATTTACTTGAGAGCAAATTATCTTTTAATTTTGAAGTCCTTCCTAAAGAACTGTTTATTTCTGAAATCATTAAATATAGAAATAGGATTTATAGATTTTTAATTTAATTGATATTAATTCTAGGTAAGTCAACATTATAGTAAGTATTTAATTTTACCACTTGATTTTGTTATCTATCCATAGATATTAAAAAAAATACAAATTGGAAGTAAAGGTTTAAGAAATGGATTTTGAAACTATAAAATTTGAATTGCGAGATGATGGAATAGGAATTCTCACATTAAATAGACCTGATAAATTAAATGCTATATCACTTCAAATGATAGAAGATTTACATGCTATCCTCGATTATTTAATGATCAACCTCGACTGTCGTGTAGTAATTTTGAAAGGAGAAGGTAGAGCTTTTTGTGCAGGGTTAGATTTGAAAGAGTCTATAGTTATAGATTCAAAAGATGCGTCTCAAGAATTAAAAGATAAATTTTACTTTCTTGATGTCCCTAAAAATGATAATATTAAATTGTTTGTCTATACACAATCGCGTTTAAGTCAAATAATTGTAAAAATGAGAAAAATATCTCAACCAATAATTGCAATAATTCATGGAGCAGCAGCAGGAGGAGGTTTTGCTTTTAGTTTAGCAGCAGATATTAGATTAGCCGGTGAAAACGCTAAGTTTAACAACGCATTTATCAAATTGGGTGTATCCGGTTCAGATATGGGAACCAGTTATTTCCTTCCACGACTTATAGGAATGTCTAGGGCTACCGAGATCTTATATACTGGTCGTTTTATTGATGCTTATGAAGCTGAAAAAATAGGACTCGTATTAAAAATCGTACAAGGAGATACATATCATTTACTTGATTCCGCTTTTGAATTAGCCAAAAGTATGATAAATAAAAGTCCATTAGGGTTAAGATTGACAAAACAAGCGATTAATTTATCCCTCGATAGTCCCAGTTTAGATACAATAATTCAATTAGAGAATCGAGCACAAGCTATTAGTTCTAGATCAAAAGATGTTAAAGAAGGAATATCTGCTTTTTTCGAAAAAAGAAACCCCAAATATCCCCTTCGATAGTTTTTTATAAGCTATCGCGTATAAATAACATTTCCCTCAATGATTGTCATATCGATAGGGATATCAATAATTTTTTCTGAATTAACTGTCAAGATATCTTCTCCAAGGACAACAAAGTCTGCTAATTTACCTACTTCTATTGATCCAAGTTTATCTTCATCAAATGAATGGTAAGCTGCATTGATAGTATAGAGTTTAAGTGCTTCAATTACTGTAATCTTTTGATTTTGGCCAATTGGTTTTCCATTTTTAGTCTTCCTATTTACTAGAGAATGAATTGCCATTAACGGTTGATATGGGGAGCAAGGATGATCAGAATGAGCACTGATCTTTAATCCAGCAGTTAAAAATGAGTTGGCGGCAAACATTGAATCAAGACGTTTTTCCCCAAATGCTGGAAGGAGTTTATCACCATGATAATAGGCATATGAACCAAAAATAGTAGGGAGTATTTTCAGCTCTTTTATTCTATTAATTAAATGATCATTTATAACAGAGCAATGAATATCTCTATTTCGTGGATCTTTTCGAGGATACTTTCTTTGAAGCTGTTCCATGATGTCTAAATACATTTTAATTGCCCGATCACCATTTGCATGAGCGGAAATTCTGTATCCCCTCTCATACGCTTTTGTAAGTACTTCAGTAGCAATTTCTTTAGTTGTTGACATCACCCCATAAAAATTTGGTTTATTTAAATATGGCTCAGACACTGCCGCGGTTCTAGCTGATATAGCTCCATCAAAGAAAAATTTAAGACCAGATATTCGCAACCAGTCATCACCAAATCCCCTATATATTCCAAGCTTCCCCAACTCATCTAGAAGATCTATATTTATATCCATTCTGACTCTTACTGGGAGTTCTTCAGCGTTTTTTAGATCAATTGCTGCCCGAATTTCTGTCTCAGTTACAAGGTCGTAAATACATGTAATCCCGACTGAGGCACATTCCTCTAAGATTTGTTTAGCTCCAATATATGCTTGTTCTCTACTTGGTTTTGGTGGACCGTCAGGTCTTAAAAGATTGTAAGCTTCTTCATGAAGACCTCCTGTCAGCTCACCAGTTTCAGGATCTCTATCGAATTTACCACCGGTAGGATCAGGAGAGTTTTTGTTTACTCCCGCAATTTCAAAAGCCTTCGAATTTGCCATCCAAAAGTGTCCTCCAATAGTTGTTATTAGGATAGGGTGTTCTAAAGATACCTCATCTAATTCTGTTCGAATTGGATGTCTTTTCTCCTGAAGTTTGGAATCATCTTCCTGATATCCAAAAATCCACTCCCCCTTAGGTGTTTTACTTGCTTTTTCTTTAAGAATAGCTTGAATATCCGATATCGAATTTACACCAATTTCTTCACTAAGGTCAATATATATTTTTCTTTCTGAACCCGTGTTTATAAAATGACTGTGGGAATCGATTAATCCAGGAATTATTGTCCTTCCATTTAATTCTACTATTTTAGTTTCATTTCCGACGTAAGGCTCAACATCATCATTCGTTCCAACATCAATTATTCTACCAAACTTAACTGCTATTGATTGCTTGATGGATTCTTCATTATCCATCGTCACAACTTTACCGTTACGAAGCACAAGATCTGCAAAATTCATTTTATCACTTAAAATTCTACTCTAAACTCAAAAATCCATTCCATTTAATATATAAGAATAAAAAATTCCACATCGAATTTATCTTTCTATATAATTCTAAAAAATACTCTCATATAAAAAATTACAAAAGGTAACATAACAAGAAAATAAAGAGATAAAGAATTCTTATAAAATTTAGATAGGAATACTACCAACTGCCGAATATAATATATTATTACACCAGTTAAGATAATGAACAAAATATGGCTAAAAATTCCTCCTAAAAGAGGGAACGGGGGAACTGGAATAAAAGCTAAAAAGATTAAAAGCGATAGGGGTCTAATCGCTAGCAAAATCATACCGTGACGCCCTTTCATTTCCCTTAAATACTAATAATCCATAACCCCAGATCCTAATCCTAAAACGAGATAAGGTATTGAAGCCCAATTAAAAATTGGAATCGTAAAATTCATTGCTAGTATAGCATTTATGTTATAAAGAATCAAGAAATATAGAGTTGAAGCAAGTATGATTGCAAAAGAATAAAGGAAAGGTAATGAATCATTTCTAATCCAATTTCTCCATTCATCTTTCCAGTTAGAATGCAATTCGCTAGGGATAAATAACATAAGAACTATTGTAAGTATTGGATAAAATATGAAATATCCATATAACAAGGATTTGTTAAACACTGAAAAGAGTATTCCAATTATTAAGATTGCTCCAATATAACCTGAAGTACGGTAAATAATCATTTTTTTATAATTTTCTTTACCTTTTCTTGTTTCATCAGCAACTTTTTTAATTGGTAAATTATCCCAAAATGGTAATATTTTAAACTTTATAACAATCAGACTTAACCCTATAAACAGTAGTATAGTTGAAATAATAACGAAAGTTTCGGAAATAGAACTATTAGGGAAGTTATATGTTGATAGCTATATTGCATTAATTTCACCATCCAAACTACTAATATCGATAGAAGAATCGTGATAAAAATGTTCAAACCACACAATAGAGTATTTTAGTGATGTCTCATCTTCTTCATTACCTCCATGACTTTTACCAGGTCGCAATCTATATTCTATATCAGATCTACTACCCCCGTTAACATGAGAGTAAAAATTTTCGGTAACTTCAGGGAAAATTATAATATCTGAAGATCCCTGTAATAAAAGCAAGTTTTTTGTATTACTTGCATTTGCAATATCAAATGCATCTTGGACAAGATCTAAATCAATCAACTTTGGAGTAGTTCCTATCAATTTTTGAAGTGGTACTTTCTCCATTAAGTTATCAAGAGATGTTAATGGATGATAAAGCACAGTAACAGATATTCTATCATCTATCGCTTGCAATATTGCTCCTACTCCCCCACCAAACGAAAATCCTAACACACCTATATGAGATGTATTTGCAAATTCATAGTTCATGCCTATATAATCAATGACTTCACTCATGTCTTCTGGTTCTTTTCCCAAAAATCCACTTGGACTATCTGATTCTCCATGCCCTCTCTGTTCTACTGAGACAACTGCAAAACCTAGTTTAACAAATTGGTAAATAATATTGGTTTTATGCTCTTTTCTTCCATTAATGCCATGAAGTAGAAGAATAGTAGGAATCGATTTTGTATTGTCTTCTTTTAGGTCACTATCTACATATATTAAACCTTTAATTTTAACGTCATCTCGCATTTTTACAGAGAAATTTTCTACATAGATATTTTCGTCCGAAAAAAAGGTCAATTTTTGATTTCTCAGGACTAAAGCAAGGGAGACAGAAATTATTGACAAGAGAACGCTCGAAAAAATAAGACTGAATCCAATATATTTGAATACATGTTCTCTCATCATCTTATTCAATAATTTTAGTTATAATATAATTCTAATGTTTATTGGTTATTAAACAAGTGTTTATAATTATAACTGAATTATTAAATTCATAAAATGATTTGATTTGTTTAAATAAGTTTTTACTATGGAAATCTGTGCAGAGTGTGGAAAGGAAGCAGTTGCAAATTGCGCCATATGTGGAAAATTATTATGTGATGATCACTTAACTCATGGTATTTCAATGAGAACAAACGCACCTGCTGTAAATTGTGCCAATTGTCAAAAGAAATTCCCTCGAAAGATTAGGAAAAAAAGTATCATTATGGTTCTTGGACTAATAATTGGTGCGATAATTTTAATCTATTCCTTGAACTTAATCATTCCATTTTTAAGATAAAAAATATGAAGTTGCAATAACAATAAAAAAACTTCTTAAAAGGTGAGTATTTTAGAACCTAAAAAAATATCCGAATCGAGGGTAGAAATTGCCCAGGTTATGATGCCAGAGCATTCCAATGCAGCAGGGAATGTTCATGGTGGTTATATATTAAAACTAGTTGACCAAGCTGGAGCTATTGTGGCAGCAAGACATACACATCTTAATTGTGTAACAGCGTCTTTAGATCGTATGGATTTTATTTCCCCTGTATTTATCGGTAATCTTACATTTGCAAAAGCTTCGGTTAATTATACTGGAAGAACCTCCATGGAAATTGGAGTTAGAATTGAAGCAGAATGCTTAAAAACAGGAATCCATACTCATGTTGGCTCCGCTTATCTAACTTTTGTTGCTCTTGATGTAGACGACAAACCTGTAGCAATACCTCAGATTCTCCCTGAAACTGAAGAAGAAAAACGGCGTTATGAAGAAGCCAAAAAAAGGAGAGAAAATAGAATAGAACAGAGGAGAGCACATAGACATGTACAAAAACCTTGTATTGTGCGCCCTTAAAAATTAAAATAAATTAAATTTTTCTTTTATAAAACCTTAATCGCGGATAGCTAACACTACCAAATCCTCTAAACTTTTAATACCTCTCGGTTCAGTCTCTTTCAAAGAGATATAATCATTTTCTCCTAATTCAATTTCACCAGAACCCGTTGCTAATATGACCTGAGGATTATTCCCTCAATATGGTGACTTTTTTATATTCCTTTATTTAGGGACAATTTAATAAAGAAGTAAAACACATAAAAATGAGATGAACATTAAATGGGACTATCAGATAAAACTGTGTTCGCGATATGCGGAATATCTCGAGAAAACTCTAGGAGAACAAGATGAGATAAGAAAGGATACAGGAGGATTAACTCTTTTTCCATTTTCACGAATTATACCCTATCTTAAAGAGGAGTCTCCTTTAGCTAAATTTTTAGAAGATATTGAGGCTCAGAAAGATTTCAAAAATGATATGTTTCTTTAATAGTTTCTTGTAAAATTTCAATAAATCTCTGCTCTATCCACAAATTTATTGTAGAGTTTCTATTACTCTAATAAGAATTGATTATTAAATTTAAAAGTAAAATTGGTGTGATTTATTATAACTGTCCTTCAAAAAATAAAAGATGACTTGGAGAACTATTTATTGAGCAAAAATCTTGAGAAGCATACATCTAATATTATGGACATCATCAAAAGACACTACAACAAGGTTAGTACAACACCGAAAAGCCAAACCAAGAGGAGATCTAAAGAAATCCTATACGAAAATCAGTTTTTTACCATAGAGAAAAGTTTTCATACAAAAAACAAAATTGATATATGGGTGTTAAAACTTAAGCGTAAAATCTGGTTAGGAAAAAAAAAATTTTCAGAACTAAAAGAACATATCGAATGTTATGATGGTTATTATTCTGGATATTTAGGTGGTTTTATTTTTGAATCTATACCCGCTGAAAATATTATCAAAGAAACAACAGACCTTCTTGAGATTCTTGTTGAATAATGAATATAATTAAATTATTTTTCTTTTATAAATTCCAAAATTATTAAATACTCATGACACTTAATAAGCTTCCTGTAGAAAATAAGGCTCCAAAAAAAATTCTCCATATTATCGTTGACAACCGAGAACATAAACTCAAGGCTCTCTTAGATAAAAAGAAAGACATCATCACTTACGATTCAGAGCAATTAGACATTGCGGATATAGTTATTTCGGAAGAAGTAGCTATTGAAAGAAAAGAAGGGTTTGATTTTATCTCCTCGATTATGGATAATCGTTTATTTGAACAGCTCTTGCGCCTTAAAGACACATATATAACCCCTATTTTAATTTTAGAAGGATTAAATAATAATGTTTTCGAGAAAGTAGGAATGAAAACCTCATCAATTTATGGAGCCCTTGCCTTTATCTCTTATAAACTTGGAATTTCTGTAATCCCCACCCGAAATCTTGAAGAAACTGCTATAACAATAGAAAGAATTGCATACCGAGAGCAGGTAAAAGATGATATGCCCCTCTTATCGCGAAAAGCCCCCAAAACTATGTCAAAAGAAGACCGAAGAATTTATATCATTGAAGGACTGATAGATATCGGTCCTAAGAAAGCTATGGCCCTTATACAAAGGTTTAGAACTCCCGACAATGTATTTAGAGCAATAAAGAAGACTAATATCATTTTTACGAGAACTGGAAACCCCAAAGGGATTGAAGGCCCTTTAAAACAGTTAAAAGGGTTTAACTGGAAATTTGTACAGAAGAATAAAGAAATATTGTTTAGCAAATCTGAAAGAAGCGTACAGAATACTCTCGATGTGTAGAGACATTTTTAAAGAGGAGAACGATACTCATAAAGGCAATATGTATGAAGATAGAGTTAAACAAGTCTGAAAGTCTAATTCTGTTTAAGAAGAGATATGACATCTTTATAGTTTATGAATTTTAAAATATGAGCGGATATCACAAAATTATTGAAAAAAATGAAGTTTTCGCCACCTACATAATAACCCATAATTAGATCCTAAAAAGGTAAAACTCCGTTATAAAATTGATAAAAGAAAAATACGGAATATTTCTTTAAATGAAATAAAGATTTTCACCTCATTTACAGTCAAGGAATTTCAAGATTTTATTAAGTCCCAAAAACAATTTCTATCTTAATACATAAATTATAGGTGTAATGAGAAAAATAAGCGAATATCAAAAATTAATCGATAAAAAATTTCATTAATAGCACAATATCCAACTATTTCATCTCTTAAGAATATTCTAAACGGAAGCTCTAATTCTATATCTCTATAAGGTCTCAAGATATTTATTAGTGTGTCATGTTCTGGTTTTGAAAATATTTTTTTAAATTCCTCACCAACACCCTCAAGAAATTGATATTGTTGAAGAACAAAATTACCTTTAAATTCTAAATTCCTGAGAGAGTTAATAATGTTTTCGATATCAATCGAAGATAATAGGCTTTGCAAATAAGTAGTACGAATTTCAAAATCTATATCTTTTTGAGTTTTTAAGAAATCAATAGTTTTTCTAATCTTACTAATATCTACCTTTACACCAGTAATTTTTTCTAACTTTTCTGGCTCAAAAGGTCCCTTTAAATCTAATGCAATTCTATTAATATAAGGAGAAATTGATTCTATAACAGCTGGATTTGAACCATTAGTATCAATACTTATGTATTTCCCCAGTTTTGCCATTTTTTTTACAAATTCTAATAAGTCATTCTGAAGGGTAGGTTCTCCCCCTGTGATACTTACTCCACTCACCAATGAATTACTTTCAATTTTTCTGACCAGTTCTTCAATTTGATAATGCTTCCCAATATCTAACTGCAAAAGATATTTATTATGACAATAATCACAATTGAAATTACAGCCGACAGTAAATAACACCATAGAAGCTTTTCCCGGAATTTCTTTAGTAGATATATCGATTATTCCCCCTAGTTTTATATCACTCACCTTCAGTAAGCTTCTTTAATTAATTTCTCAACTTGATATAATGGTAAAGAAAAAGGGCCTGGTAATTCTAATTTTAAGGATGTTAACGCTGCTGAAAATTTTAATGCCTCTTCCGGGGGTTTAGATAACCTCGCCCCTAAATAGCTAATAAAAGCAGTATCTCCGCGCCCTGTTCTTCCCAGGGCGGTTTTATTTTTCCAAGGAAAGAAATAGATATCACCAGAAGCGTTAACGGTGATGCCTTTCTGATGTGTAATAAGGACTTCTTCGGGTCCAAGTTCAACTAATTCTCTGCTAGCTCGGTTAATATCTTTTTGATTAGTTAAAACTCGAGCTTCCCTTTGATCAACTTTTAAAATTTTTATTTTCGATAAAATACTTTCTTTTTCTTCTACTGACAAAGGTTCATAAAAGACTTTCTTATTTTCAATTTTTCTTATAAATCCTTGGATATCTAAACATAATTTTTCTGGATATTTACTAAAAATGTGATTCAATAATTCTAAATCGACTTCTCCAGCAAGGATGCCCCCAATAACAAAATATTTTGTTAAAAAATCCAAAATTTCTTGTTTTTCAAATATACCAGCAAATCCAAGCGGTTCGTATTCCCTTTGTTCGAAATTTTCTGAGGAATATATATTTTTTAAACCAGATGTTTGCTCTGATGGATATGCAAAACATTTTATCCCCTTCTTCTTAAAAACATTCAAAAAAGTAAAATCTTCTTTTTTTAGTTTCGTAATAATAGCCACTTTAAGTCCTATGTGAGCACCGGCAATACCACCATAATATACTGCCCCTCCTAAGGATTTATGGCTTTTACCATCAACTTCAATGATATCTTTAGCAAGATGTCCAAGAATAACTATATCAGATTCATGCACTATAAACAAGTATTAAAATAAATATAGAATTAAGAAATTAATGTTTTTAAAAAGGAATTAATGTTTTTAAAAAAAAATTGAAGGGTTAAAAAAAGAAAAAAAGTTTAAAAAATTCAGTTAATTATTCTCATGATGGATTATCAATTTTCCCGCCTTTTTTTATAGAATTAAAAAAACTATGCAGAATTCGTTCCTTTATCTCTATAAATTCTAATTTGGGCATTACACTGATTTTCCTATCATTTTTTTCGGGATCCGAACCCCGAGAAATCTTTTCTGAAATTGAACGACTCTCCAACCTTTTTTATTTACCTCGTAAAAATGTTTAATTTTCTTTTTTTTAAGTTATTAATTTATAACGTAAAACTCCTATTTAAACTTTTACCCATTGATTTCCCACTTGTCAATTGTTTAAAAGAATGAGCGAAATATTGATTTCATGATATTCAAAAAAGAAACTAAACATTGTTTAGCTAACCAAATATTATCTGAACTAAATTCAAAACTTATTCTTCTTTTCCTCAAAAAAATTGAACAAATTCATAAAGAGACCAATGAAAGCTATTTGAAAATATAATCAAAAAGTTTTTTAAATTTCTCAATTTTTAATAATTATATTACTCTTTTGTACGTAATGGTTGGTAATTTTATTTTAAATATTTATATTAGGGGTATTGGATATGGTTTTTCAAGACTTAATTGGATTGTTAAAAAAGAAAGGTTTTAAAGATACGTTAACTGTTCTCATAAATCAGAAAGAGCACAGTGTCGACAAACACACATTTTATAATGAGTTGAATAAATTTTCTTATTACAACTCATTCTTTCGTGTAAAGGATGAACTCGTTGAAAGAGGCTTAATAGTGGAAGAGCAAAACAATGGAATGAAGTATATTAAGCTTACAGAGAAAGGGTTAGATGTCTATAACCGATTAAAAGAAATCGATGATTTGATATCAAATCATAAGAAGAAGAAATAATCAATCAGTGTACCTATTTTTGATATTAGAAAAATTAGTTGTCGGATCGTTTAATGTTAATACATATATTTTTGGGTCGTCAGACACAAAAGAAGTTGTAATTTTCGATCCTGGGGCTGAAACTGAGAAGATTATTAACACAATTGATAAATTAGAAGTAAAACCAATTGCAGTTCTCGTTACTCATGGACACGGAGATCATACTGGTAAGGTTGGTGAAATTTCGAACCATTTTGACATTCCTATAATGTTTCATAAATCGCGATATAGTTCAGGAAAATATTCTAAAGGTAAAGCTAAAAGAGGATTAAAAGAAGGAGATACTATCAATGTAGGGGAATATACTCTATATGTCTTAGAAACCCCGGGGCACGCTCCCGATTCCCTCTGTTATTACTCAAAAGATCCAAAAGAATTTGATGGTCAAAAAATTGATGGGATAATCTTTACTGGTGATTTAATTTTCTGTCGTGGTATAGGAAGATCGGATTTCGGAGGAGGAAACTCAAATCACTTATTTTCATCTATTAAAAATAAAATTATGAATAATCCTGAGATCACAGATAATTTTCTTATATTTTCAGGTCATTCATACTACGGTGATGTTACCTCTGTGGGAGAAGAGAGGACACAAAATCCCTATAGAGAATCTTTTCTTTGATGGGACAAATGGAGTTCTTTAATATCATTAATTAATTGGATATCTCAAATTTTAAAATGTTGTTTATTTCTTTTTTTTTACTTGTATGATTTTAATAAGATTAAGATTGTAAAATATATTTTTTAATCGGGCGCAAAAGAGAAAATTACACCTCTAAAAATCCGAACTGCTTTAAAATATTGCCCGACTTTTAAATTAGAATAAGATTGGATAAGATAAATTATTTTAGGATAATGAGTATGAGGTTATCCTGTAAAGCGATCATTGTCTCCCCTGAGGTTGTCTCCAGACGGATGAAGTTTAATACTCCTTCCTTCAGCGCCTCGACGACTTGTTTACTTTTACCGATGAGCGATGTTACATAAGCAGCTATTTCTTCGCTATCTTGTATCTCTAAATTCGAATCTATTGGCAAACCAGATGAATCGCATATTATAATACCCCTAATTCCTTCACGCTCCTCAAATTTTCTAATGATATTTTTAATTTCTTGTCGATTTATCATTTTTAATTACACCTTAAATTAAAGAAAGTCTATTCTAAATTTTCTAAATTTTTAATATAATAATAATATATTTAATCTAAAATAAT
>CAZRBD010000118.1:9403-12534 GCA_964598265.1 uncultured archaeon | reverse complement strand
AGATGATTCGGTTCAAGCTTTACTCTTGGGAGCGTTCGATTTTATAATAAAGCCTAAAGGTGTATGGAAGGAAGAATTTTTTAAATATAAAGAAAAGCTCATATCTAGCGTTTTATATGCTGCAAAAATAAAAAGGACTTACGAATTGAGAAATGACCTTATTAAAAAATCAATTGATAAAAATGCTCTAATTGAAATAACAAGTAAAAGGGAAGTTTGGGGCAAATCTGAAGAAATATCTTTGAAACTACCAAAAGTTACTCTTCCACCGTTTAAATCTAATATTGTTGTTATCGGCACGAGCACTGGGGGCCCAAGAACATTGAAATCTTTACTAAAGAAAATCCATGAAGATTTTCCAAGCCCTATTTTAATAGTACAACACATGGATGCTTATTTTATGAAACAATTTGCTGAATCTTTAGATCATCTATGTAAATTACAAGTAGTTGTTGCTGAAGATGGTGAAAAAATCCAACCTGGTATGATTTACTTGAGTCCAGGAGGTAAACACATGGAGATCAATGTAATAAACAACCAGTCCTATATTAAAACATTTGTAGGAAAACCTGTTAATTTTTGCATCCCATCTGTTGATGTCTTATTTTTTTCTGCTGCTAAAACATATAAAAATCATACATTAGGAATTATATTGACAGGATTAGGCGAAGATGGTGCTGCGGGATTAGAAGCAATTAGATCTCAAGGAGGAAAAACAATAGCTGAATCTGAAGAAACTTGTGTTCTGTATGGAATGCCAAAAGCCGCAGCTAAGTCAGCATCGCTAATACTCCCAAATTATAGGATCCATGAATATATGATAAAATATGCAAGAAAATTTTAATCAAAGGTAAACTCATATTGACTGACAACCTTAATTTCGGCAGATTCGACCACTCAAATGATAAAGGAGAAATAATACTACCAATAGGTCATTATGTTCTAATTAATGGAAAATCAGATAAAAAAGATGAGTTGCCTACAATTTCTATCTATGGCTTAGGTTCCTGTATCGCTTTGATACTTTTTGATCAAAAAAATAGGTTGAGTGGTATGTCTCATGTTTTACTACCAAAATCAAATCAAAGGAAAATTATAATTTATCCACATAAATATGCTGATTTGTCTGTACAATATTTACTTAGAGAACTTTTGGATGGAGGTGCCCAGAAAGAATTAATTAAAGCGATTATTATTGGAGGTTCAAAAATTTTTGATTTAGCTAATAATATAATTGGCGAAGAAAACATCAAAATTATTATGGATGAGTTAGATAAATATGGTATAGAGATAATAAAAAAAAATATTGGTGGAATGAAAGGAAGAATCATTAAATTTAATACTCGAAATTTTACAGTTTTAGTAAAATTGAGTGGAGATAATAAATTTCAAGAACTTTAATACTATATAATCCTGAAAAAAACTAAAAAAACATGTGATTATAATTAATCTAGAAAATAATAAATCTGGAAACATTAAACTAACTCCAGAACAACTCGATATGTTAAAGGAATTAGGTAATATAGGATCGGGTCATGCAATTACAGCTCTTTCAGAATTAATTAACGATAGAGTAGACGTATCCTTAACGGCAGTAAAAATAATTCCATTTTGGAAAATTCCAGATTTATTTGAAAATCCAAATACCGAAGCTTTTGGAATTTATTCAGAAATCATCGGCAAGCCTGATTTATCTATAATTCAAATCTTTACTAAAGTTTCAGTAATAAATTTGATCAATATTTTGAATGATGAAGATCATATAGAGATTGAGGATGTTAGATCCATTCAAGAATTAGATGATTTTACCTGTAGTATAATTTCTGAAATTGGAAACATTCTAGCTGGAAATTATGCCAGCGCATTGGCTAATTTACTCTCAATTAAGTTAGTCCCAGAAGTACCAAAATTAGCACTTGATAATTTAAATGCCATGTTAGATACAATAATTGCAAAATATTCTCTAAATTCAGATTATACGATAATAGTGAAGACAAAAATACAAGTAAAAGAAATCGAATTAAACGGGACACTATGTCTTGTACCAAGTATGAAAATTTTAAAAGAGTTATTTAAAATTTTGAATATAAAATACGATGTAAATATATAAGGAGCATCTTATAAAAAATAAAATTAAAATTTCAGATGTCATTATCATCAACCTTAGAGGAATTACTTTCTAATTTACTATTTGAAGCTCGAGATTTATCAGCTGCCTTAATATTAGATTTAGATGGATTAATAATTGCTAAACAATCAGTAAAGGGTTTCGATGAAGAACTAATAGGCGCGATTATGACAATCCTAGAACAAACAATAACCAAGATTAGGAGATATGCAGAAACTTCTTTTGGAAGTGGGACATTTGATACAAATGAGTTTCAATTGTTTTATGTTGAGCTTAGAATAGTAACTCCAGCAATTTTCGTATTGATTGCTGATTCCTATGCAAATATTGACCAATATATACCTTATACATATATAGTTGCAGAAAAAATATCGTTGATTTTAAATAATCGTAGTACCTCATTAGGACTCCCAAAATTGGATGAAAATGGTGAATTAGTTTTAATGCCTACCAATATTTCTAATTCAAATGGGAAAGTAAAAGCAATTGTTATTATCGGTTCTGAAGAAGTTGGAAAAAGTACTTTAGTTGATACATTCTGTAATATCGACTTGGCAACTTCTTACAAACCAACAATTGGTATTTCGATAAAGGAAAAGAGCCTACAAATATCCAAGAATTATAGTATATCTTTGATATTGTTTGATTTAGGAGGGTCAAAGAGTTTTGTAAAAGTCCGTAAATTCTACTATAAATTTGCACATGCAATTCTCCTTTTATTTGATTATGCAAAACCCGAAACATTCAATCATGTTACTAAATGGATTGAAGAAGTTCAACACTTTATAGGCGATCAAACAATCCCTATTATCCTCATTGGTAATAAAATAGATATTTCCGAAGATCGAGTAGATCTTAAAAAACAAGCTCAAAAACTAGCAGAACAACATAACTTTTCATTTTTTGAGACGTCTGCATTTACAGGAGAAGGTATCGATGAACTTTTTACTTTTTTCATCTCAAATCTTTTTTAACATTAAACAAAATATATATTTCTTAACAC
>CAZRBD010000118.1:4013-9393 GCA_964598265.1 uncultured archaeon | reverse complement strand
AAAAATAGATATTTATATACATAACTAGTTAAGAAAAAAAAAAAAATAAAATAGAATTCTAAATTTTCTAAATCATCAAAAGAAGATTAAATATGTCAATTGAAGTTCTTATTGCAGACGATTCTCAATTTTTGAGAAAAAAAATTTCAGATATTCTTACGGAGCATGAATCAATTAGTATCGTTGATTTTGCGAAAGATGGAGAGGAAGCTGTAAGATTTGTCAAAAAATATAAACCAGACGTTTTAGTATTAGATTTATTAATGCCAAAAATGAATGGTTTGGACGCGTTCAAGTTGATTATGGAAGAACAACCTACACCTACAGTGATTCTTTCAGCTATTAGCCCTAAAAATCTGGATTCTTCAATTCAAGCCCTTTTAATGGGCGCATTTGATTATCTTATTAAACCTGGCGGAATTGGAGCAAAAGATTTACCTAGATTTCGTGAAGAGTTGCTTGAAAAAGTTTTATTAGCATCTCAATCACAGATAAAAAAAGTCTTTCAAATAGGAGAAGATTTATCTAGTAAAAGGAGATCACTCAGGCAGGAAATTGTAAAGGGAATTTTTGATTTTGGTAAATATCTGAATAAACTAGCTCCAATTGAAGAAATTGAAGAAAAACCAGAGGTCACTTCCTATGATAAAGAGGAAATGAGGACAATTCTAAAAGTAGAAGTTGAGAAAGTAAGTGAAAAAGTTATTCCTTCTAAAAGAGAACAGGAAATAAGTAAAACAGGCGCTATAAAAAGTGCTCAAAAATCAGTGCCAACATTAAAAAAGAAAATAACATCTGTTAAGAAAATCAATAAAATACAAGATTACACTCCTGATCTTAAGCCAGTAAGAGATTTAATTTTATCTTCTAATGTTATTGTGATAGGAGCGAGCGTCGGAGGTCCGAGGACGATAACGACAATTCTAAAAGAAATCCCTCTTTCTATCCGAGCTCCTATCTTAATCGTTCAACATTTATCAGCACATTTTACAGGAGCATTTGCAGAGAATTTAAATTCTGAATGTAGCTTAAAAATAAAAGTTGGAAGAGACGGTGAAATTCTTCAGAACGGAACCGGTTATATAGCACCGGGTGAAATGCATATGGAAATTAGTGTGAAAAATGGTAAACCTTCTTTAAAAGTATACAAAGGAAATCCAGTGAACTTTTGTATGCCTTCTATTGATGTTTTATTCTTTTCTGCTGCAAAAATTTATAGAAGTAGGACAATGGGTATCCTTTTAACAGGAATGGGTTCTGATGGAGTAAATGGGTTAGGCGCGATTCAAAAAGTAAGAGGAAAAACAATCGCGGAGTCAGAAGAAACGAGCATACTCTATGCTATGCCTAAAATTGCTGCTGAAAGAGGCTTGGCTGATTATATTATGCCTAATTTCAAAATCGCTGAGTTTATTGCTAATTTTACTAAATGAGGTAAACTCCTGCGATCTTTCTTGCCATACTCAAACCTCTCAAAAAATATAAAATAAAAAATAATATATCGAGATGTCTGACTAGAATTTGCTCTAATTTCAAGAAATAGTAAAGAATTAGTATTAAAATTAAAAGAAAATAGAGAAAAAATTGAGGTGAAAATGAACAAGTTAACTTAGCTAAACAGTCTCTTATAACACTGTACACAGTACCATGTACGAGATTTTCGGTGATATGTCATATCCTTGTTATGTTTTTTACAACTAGGGCACTTAACTATAGAGGCTCTAAGGGGGCGCTCAATCTCCCACCATCTGGCGGTAAGTTCTTGTAAAATTTTACTCCCTCCCTCAGAAGTTCTGACATAATTTCCATCCTTGTCATGGTTTATATCATGTTTCTGATCACTAATCTCCATCTGCCTTTTGGCACACTCCTTTAATATTACCAACCGTAGATTAATCCTAATTTTCTGCAATTTCGGATCCTTAATGATTATAGTTCTACCATTTTTCATTTCTTATCATATTTATTATAGCGCGTTTTAAATTTAAAATTTCGTAGGGTGACGGATTTCTGATGCTTTAAATATTGAAAACTCCATTTACCCTAGAGGAGACCATCGAGATTTATCGCCTTGCCAAGTTCAGAAAAGACGATTTTGGGATTAGTTTAGATTATTGCCTTATAATATTTTATTCTTTGTAAGACTGAACATAAAAATTTAATATTAGATTTCTATTAGTAATTGTAAGTATTAAAAATGAAAGAAAGAATAAAAGGGAGAAAAAATTTTCCCACTGATGAAATTGATCCCGATAATTTTCTTAGTGATAATGAAGTCAAGAATTTAATTCATAAAAAGAAGGATTCAAGGTTTACAGAAAAAGATTATGATAAACTATATAACTGTGTTCATTGTGGAGAATGCGAAACTGAAACTGACCGATTTCTTTTGAAGCAAAAATATTTAGAGGATGGGAATACTTTTGAAGGAATTCATGAGATGCTTGAGAACTTCACAGAGTACAGATCTCCTTATCCGTCAAATAAAATGCGTATAAAAATACCAAAAGGAATAAGTGAGACTTCAGATACGCTTCTCTTTATGGGTTGTCTTTCAACGATAAGAATCCCTAAATATACGGAACATGCTATTCAATACTTGCTTAATCAGGATGTAGATTTCACTATTTTAGATACTGAGATCTGTTGTGGCTGGCATTTGTTAGTAAGTGGCTTGAAAGCAGAGTTTGAAACCTGCCTAAAAGAAAATGCAGAAATTTTTCAAAAATTCGAGAGAGTGATTTGCCTCTGTCCTGCCTGTTTTTACTTATTTAGTACACAATTAAAACCAATGACAAAAAATGATGTTAAATTCGAGTATATATCAGAGTATCTTAAACCTTCTAGATTGAGTAAAAGTGGAAATGTTGCAGTTCAACATCTCTGCCAACTAATGAATAGGGGAAAATTAGGAGTAGATAAATTTGTAGACACTATTCTCGAAAAAAGTGGTTATAATGTTATTGACGTGCCTCATTGGTGTTGTGGAGGAGGAACTGGCTGGATGGGGCGTATATCTGTTATTGAAGATATTGCACGCAAGAGGATGTCGGATTTCGATAAAGAAAATATAGACTACGTTACTACTTATTGTCCCTCATGTTGGTGGATTTTAAAGAGATTTGGTAAGAAAAGTAAAATTATACCTATGATAAGAGATTTATTCCAATTATTAACGTAGCGATTTTTAGATGAAAGAAGATTTTAAGGGTCCATGCGGAGAGGAGGATCCAGATAATTTCATTATAAATGAAGGAGTAAGCATATTTTTAGAAAATAAGGATTTTTATAAATTTAAACAGAAGGATTACTTTCGGGTATATAATTGCACTAATATAATAAAATTTGTAACTTAGGAATTAATTTAATATACACTTTTTTTTACCAAGATAACCCTTTGGCGAATCGTAAATCCTGAATAATTCGCTGTGCTTCATGTTTTGGAACTTCTAAATAAGCATAAAACTCATTTTGCCAAAAAGCTCTCCCAGATGTATTGTTACGTATATCTTCAGCAAATTTTATTGAATTTCTGACTGGTAATAAGATTTCTATAATTGCTTGGTATTCCTTATCTTGATCAATACTTTTTATTTTTGCTGAATGCTTTGAAAGGAGAGACAATGTATTTTTAATGTGATCTGGAGGGAGTTGAATAATAGTATGATATATAGGTTCTAATAATATTAATTCTGCGTCATCTAAACCCTTTTTTATAGCTTCATAGAATATTGTTGTTAATTCATTAAATAGATTTTCTTGTGGTACATTATTGATAATTAAATCTTCGATGGTTATTTTTATTTCTGTTAGTTTTTCACTACATAAGGGACCATTTAAACGAATTTTATCAATTATTTCAAGAATAGTATGCTTTTGTAATTCTTCTAACTCAAATTTTCCGTTATATATCACAATATTTAGTTCATCATCGCAAGTTAGAAGATTTTCAATTTCCTCATTGTTTAATTGAGTTTTTTCAGAAATAATTTTCCTATATTGGTCTAAAATCTTAAAGCTCTTAAAATCTATATTTTGAAAGAATCTAACACTTTTAGTATCTAATCTTTCAATTTTTAATGAAACTGAACTTTGATTATTATGGGAATGTGTGGTGATTATTGACGAATTATTGGCACAGGATTCCTTAAAAACTGCTCTAGGTTCCGAAACAGAAATTTCTACCCCTCGTTTTCCAATTTCGTTTGCTGTAACTTCAAGATGTAGTGGTCCCACTCCAGATAATAAAAATTCGCCATTCTCTTCGTGCACTTCAAATTTTAGATTTGGATCTTCAATTAATAAATTCTCAACAAGGTTCTTCATTTTATCCAAATCTCTTAAATATTCGGGTTCAAGTGAAACCGTAAAAACTGGTGTTGTTACATACTTTACATTTTCGAATGGTACCATATCGCCAATCTTATGTTTATCAATAATCGTTTCTCCGGATTTTATTTTTTTAAATCCTTCAATTGCCACAATATTTCCCACAGGGATTTTTTCTACTTGTTCTCTTCTCTGCCCCATAAAAATCGATAATCTCTGAATAGTATCAATCTCGTCTTCTCTTAACTTTAACACTTCAGCTTTTTTTAAACAAGTTCCAGAGAAAATTCTACCTGTTGCGATTAACCCATGTTTATCGCTCTGAACTTTACTTAAGCAGACTATCAATGGACCATTAGGATCACAATTGATCATTGCTCTCCCGACTTCAGAATTAAAATCACCATCCCAAATTTTTTCAATTCTATATTTTTGTGCTTCTTTCGGATTTGGTAAGTGATCAACAACCATTTCTAATATTGCTTTATGAATTGGAAAATATATAGGTAAATCGGAATAAGATTCTTTTGTATACGTTTCCTTGTGATACCTTTGTCTTATATCTTTAAATTTTAAGTCGTTTTTTTCTAAAATACTTACTGTAAAACCCCATTTATGAAGTGCTGAACCAAAAGCGACGTTTCCTGCTAAAGGAGAGACTTTCCATCTTTTATTGAAAGGATGCTCAGCATGGCGTTCGATAAGTGTATTGAAAGATTTTATTATTCGTATATATTTTTTCTTTATATCCTCATCTGATAGCTTTAATTCTCTGATTAAACGATCTACTTTATTGATAAAGAGTACTGGCTGAACTCCTTCTTGTAATGCTTGTTTAATTACTGTTTCAGATTGAGTTATAATTTCCTCCACAGCATCTACTACCACCACAACGCCATCAATTAACCTTAATGCGCGTGTAACTTTCCCACTAAAGTCCAAATGTCCAGGTGTATCAACTAAATTAATAAGAAAAGGCTCATGATCTTCAAGTGATTTTTCATAATAAAGCAAAGCATCTTCATAATTTTTGTTCCTATATGCTGTATCT
>CAZRBD010000118.1:2760-4003 GCA_964598265.1 uncultured archaeon | reverse complement strand
TTTTTCATAATAAACTGACATATTTGCTGATTTCATGGTGATCCCACGTGCTTGTTCTTCTTCTAGATAATCTAAAGCTCTCGCTTCGCCTGCCAAATCTGGAGATAAGAAACCCGCCTCACTTAACAACGAGTCAGAGAGCGTCGTTTTACCATGGTCAATATGACCTACAAACCCAATGTTTCGAATATTTTTAGTTTTTTCCATTAAATTCAATATTTCCGAGATTTCTTTTCTACGAGGCATTTCCTTTTAAACTTGTTTTCTCAATATTTAGGATTATAAATACTCTGATTAAAATTTTAGTATTTACTTGTAAGAAAATCAGCGGGAAATGACTTTTCTCGCTACTCAAGATCTTCTTCATTTAATTGAATCCATAGGATCAATTTCAGTTGGGTCAGAAAGCACATTAAAAAATCATTTCCCTTAATATATATAGTAGAGATTACAATTTAACATCTCCATTTATTCTAACAATTCTCTCATCAATATGCAATCTATTATCACAAAATAATTCGATCGCTTTAGGAAAAATTTTATGTTCCCACTCCAATATTCTACTTCCTAAAGTTTTTACTGTATCGGTATCATAAACAGGAACACATTTTTGGATTATGATTGGGCCGTGATCCGCGTGAACGTCAACAAAATGAACAGTAGCTCCCGAAACTTTAGCTCCATACTCTAAAACATCATTGTGTACATTCATTCCTCTGAATGAGGGTAGTAGTGCGGGATGAATATTCATAACATTACCATCAAAAGCATCAATAAAATATCCGCTAACTAGCCTCATATATCCTACCAGAACGATTAAGGAACATTCATGCTGTTTTAGAACCTTAACCAATTTTTTATCAAATTCTTTACGAGGAAGATGGAGATATTTATTTGATTCAATCAAAACATGCGGAATATTATGGTTTTTAGCACGTTCTAAACAAAAAGCACCGACCTTATTACATATTAATAAACTTACCCTCGCCTTATCCTTTAATATTCCATTCTCAGTAGATTGAACTATAGCTTCAAAATTACTTCCACTACCGGATGCTATAGCACCAATTTTTAATTCTCCCATAATACAATTTAAGATTTTTTATCAAAAAAATATAACGCATTATTGAAGAATTATCAAGTGGAAATGAGAGGAAATCAGAGAAAATTTAGTTTTATCACAATGAAAATGTTTTTAATTGATTGAATGATATTAATTTTAGAAGTTTAAAATTAGATTTAT
>CAZRBD010000118.1:0-2750 GCA_964598265.1 uncultured archaeon | reverse complement strand
ATCCTAATCGTTTTTTTCAATGTTTTATTGCTGAACAAAATAGGGTTGGTATGGGGATCGGTTTTGATCGTCGTGATAGAATGCCATTTATTTCAACGTTCGGAGCTTTTTTTTCCCGAGCGTATGATCAAGTTCGTATGGCTGCAATCGGGCAAGCTCGTTTAAATTTGGTTGGTTCTCATTGTGGTGTTTCCATTGGACAAGATGGACCATCTCAAATGGCACTGGAAGATATTGCGATGATGTCTGCATTGCCAAAATCAGTCGTATTATATCCAAGTGATGCAGTTAGTACCTACAAATTAGTTGAACAGATGGCACGGTATGATGAAGGGATTGCCTATTTGCGTACCACTCGTATGGCAACGCCAGTTATTTATGATAACAATGAAAATTTTTTTATTTGATTAATTTATATTTATCTTAGAAATTTAGAAATACTTTATTCTAAAAAGTATTCTCTACATTAATTAATTGATATTGTAAGAGAATATAATTTTACTTATTCAAAAATAGTCATTGAAAAATTATTAAATCATAGTAACAAACAAAGTTCACGTATTAGTAATACATCCATTTATCCATAGCCTAAATATAATTTTGAGTAACCTTGAGATAAAAAACTTAGATCTAATTTCACATGATTTTTCAAAAAAAAAATTAATTTATAGATTATAGCAAAACCTAAACAATGAAGAAATATGAGTTTTGAAAGCGAACTGAAAAGAATTTATGATGAGATAGTTAGCATTCTTCCTCCAGAAATAGTAATTCAAAAAATTGAATTTGAAGGTCCAGAAATAGCTGTGTATTCAGATAGTTCTGATGTTGAAGCTATTGAAGGTTCGAATCTTTTAAAGGATTTAGCGAAAACTATGCGAAAACGCGTAGTATTTAGATGGAATGCAGAAAAGCGTAAAGATCCTGTTGAAACAGAAGCTTATATAAGAAATTTAATAAGTGATGATGCGGAAGTTACCAACATAGAGTTTGATCACACTCGTGGTGAAGTTATAATTGAATCTGGTAAACCTGGTCTTGTCATAGGAAAGAAAGGTGTAAATCTTAAAGAGATTAGAATAAATACTTTTTGGCAACCTAGAACGATTCGAACACCTCCACTTCATTCAAGAACAATCCAATTAATAAGAGGGATGCTTAAAAAAGAAAGGCAAACCCAAAAAGATATTTTATTACGGATCGGAAAAAGAATCCATCGACCAGCTATTTTTAAAGATCTGAATATACGGATGCTCGCCTTAGGAGGTTTTCGAGAAGTTGGTAGATCATGTATATTAATGCAAACTAAAGATAGCAATGTGCTTTTAGATTGTGGATTAAATGTAGGTAATCCTAATGACAGATTTCCTTATTTTTATGTTCCTGAGTTCTCAGTAAGAGATCTGGATGCAGTAGTTATCTCACACGCACATTTAGATCATTGTGGTATTGTTCCTTTTCTCTATAAGTATGGATATAGAGGTCCAGTTTATTTAACTTTACCAACACGTAATTTAGCTACAATGCTCCAATTGGATTTCATTCAAATTTGCGAAAAGGAAGGTTCACCTCAACCTTATTCTAAGAGAGATGTAAAATCTAGTGTTCTTCATACGATTCCACTATCTTGGGGGAAAGTCACAGATATCGCGCCAGATATAAAGTTAACGCTTCATAATTCTGGACATATTATAGGATCATCAATAATACACTTACACTTTGGAAAAGGGGATTATAATTTTGTTTATACAGGTGATTTTAAATATCAAAATACTCGATTATTAGAAAAGGCTACAGTCAAATTTCCAAGAGTAGAAAGCTTATTAATTGAATCAACTTATGGAGGTCCACAAGATCGTATTCCTAGTAGACAAGAATCTGAGAAAGAACTAAAACAGATTATTAATTCAACTCTAAAAAGAGGTGGAAAAGTTTTAATACCAGTTCTAGCTGTTGGGAGAGCTCAAGAACTTTTAATTGTTTTAGAGGAGTATATCACCAAGGGATTTATAGATAAAGTGCCTGTTTTCATTGATGGGTTAATAAGTGAAGCAACTGCTATTCATACCGCGAATCCTGATTTTCTCAGTGGTGACTTGCGAGAAAAAATATTACATCAAGGTAAAAATCCATTTTTGAGTGATTTCTTTGAAACCGTTTCTGCTCAATCGGAACGAATAGATATCATTAAAGGAGGTCCATGCATTATTATGGCTACTAGTGGGATGCTAATCGGAGGCCCTTCTGTCCAATATTTAAGAGGTTTAGCTGAAGATTCAAGAAACAGTTTAGTATTCGTCTCTTACCAGGTACGGGGTACGCTCGGATCACGTATACAAAAAGGCTTCAGAGAATTCCAGTACGTAGATTCTAAAGGGAGAACTCAACTAGTTAAACATAATTTGAAAGTATTTACATTAGAAGGATTTAGTGGTCACTCCTCTAGATCCCAGATTTCCCAATTTCTTAGAAGAATTCAACCCAGACCAAAATTAATTATAGTAAACCACGGAGAAGAATCTAAAGTAATAAGTATGTCAACTATGATACATAAAAAGCTAAGAAAATCAACTAAATCTCCAAGAAATCTTGAAACTCTTTTGTTAAAATAATTTTTCTATTTATATTCATTTTATTAGAAGAAAAAATAATTATTTTAGTATTAATTTTATTTCTAAAATACTATTTAGTGGTAATTTTTGAAACTAAGAAATAAACCGATAACAATTTTAAGGCGCATAGTACAGATT
>CAZRBD010000117.1:0-12626 GCA_964598265.1 uncultured archaeon | reverse complement strand
GCACTTTCTATTGCTCTTGCGGCATATACATATAGCATAATTCCTAATTTTTACATTTTTATGCTAGCAGAAACTTTTTGGGCCTTAGGAATTTCTTTAATGTCCGGTACAAATCAAGCATTTTTATACGCTTCCTTGAAATCTTATGGAGAAGAAGAAAACCTTTCACTGATTTTTGGGAGGATTCAGACTTTGAATTTGATTGCTTTAACTATATCAGCACCAATAGGATCAATTATTGCAGAATTTATTTCATTACAATTTACAATGACATCTTTAGCATTCGTTTACACCGCTGCTTTTATATTTTCGTTTACTTTAAAAGAGCCGAAATTAGGTGATAGTGGATATCAACGAGAAAATTATTTTGTTATTATAAAATCTGGTTTCAAGGAATTGAAAAATAACAAAATTTTAAGAACTCTTGCTCTGGATTGGATACCGATAAATGTCCTGATAATGCTTCTTTTTTGGACTTATCAAGTTTATTTTGAAGCAATTCACATTCCAATACTCTTTTTTGGCTTTATTCTAATCTTCATGAATATGACAAATGCTATTTTTATGAATGTTATTCCGAAATTGTTGAAACATTCAAAAAACAAGAAAAAGTTCCTAATTGTAATTAATTTAATTAATGGATTTGCTTATTTATTACTAGGAGTAACGACTTTTATTCCGATTGGCCTTGCTATAATTTTAACAATTGTTGCATTCGGGTATACCAGGTATTTAATTTTTATGAAGGGAATTAATAATCAGATTGAATCCGAAAATCGAGCTACAATTCTTAGCACGATTAATATGTTTGGAAGCTTTTTGAGAGCAATTTTATACCCCCTAATTGGCTTACTTGTGATGTGGAATGTTTTTGCGGTCTTTATAATGACCGGAACCTTAATTCTTTTCCTTACCTTGTTTACTCGCTCTAAAAGCGAATTTTTATGAAAAAGTGTTAGAATTAATAGAGATCCTTTATAACGAATTCTAAATTTAGTTTAATGAGAGGTTCTTTTAGAGGATAGCCACTTACTGGATTCTATCCCATTTTCTCGCAGTATCCTTTATTTTCGGTTTTAAATATTTGGCATTTGTTTTACCCAATTGTATAATTAAAAAACTAAAATGGAAATTAATATTTTTCCTTGTTGATTCTTAATTTAATTCTCTCTTTCCCTTAACCTTCTTCTGAATATTTTACCTACAGCGGTTCGAGGGAGTATATTTAAAAATTCAATGTGCCTTGGATATTTATAAGCAGCCATTTTTTCTTTTGACCACTCGATTAAATCGCTTTCGGTAATTTTATCTTTGTATTCGGGTTTTAACACAACATAGGCCTTAATAGTTTCGCCTATGTTTGGGTCGGGGAAGGAAACTACACCCACTTCTAATACTGCGGGATGTTCATATAATTTTTCCTCAACTTCCTTAGGCATGACTTTATATCCCTTATATTTTATCATGTCTTTCGTGCGCCCTTCGATATAAAAATATCCATCCTCATCCATGCGTGCCAAATCACCAGTTCTGAGCCAATCATTAACAAACGTTTCAGCAGTGGCTTCAGGGCTTTTCCAATACCCTATCATTACTTGAGGTCCTTTTAATAGTAATTCACCAATTTTACCGGGGGGGAGTTCTTCTAATGTCTCAGGATCCACGATTTTAGCATCTGTATCGATAATTGGAATGCCTATACTTGCTGGTCTTATCTCGGGTAACCAAGCAGGTTGAGTATGCGTTACCGGTGAGGTTTCAGTAAGACCAAAGCCTTGGCCAACAGCAAATCCAAGAACTTCTTTCCATTTTTTAATTAATTCGGTAGCTAAAGTAGCAGAACCAGAGGATGCGGACTCAAGACTTGAAAGATCTCGTTTCGTGAAGTCAGGAGAATTAACTATCATTTGATACATTACAGGCACACCAATGAATGTAGTACATTTATAGTACTCGATTGCTTCAAGAACTTCAGAAGGATTAAAGGAATCAAACATTACTAACATTGATGAGAGGACTGAAGATATAATTAGAACTATAAAACCAAACGAATGACATATTGGTAAAACAGTTAAGCTTACACCTGTACCATATACTGCTTCAATTTCCTCTTCATTTTCTGGTCGCATGCTACTTAACACAGCGAGACAATCAGAAACTAAGTTATTATGAGTCAACATCACACCTTTAGGAAGACCAGTAGTTCCACCTGTATAAAGTAAAGCCGCTATATCATTAAGGGGATCAACGTCTATATCAGGTGCCTTAGCTTCTTTGCCATTAATAAATTCTTCTAGAGTAATTGTATCTGGTTTTGCCTCATCTGCTTGAAGTAATATCACATTTTTCAATTCAATTTCTTTTCTGACTTTTTTCATTGTTCTAAACTTGGCCTTATGGGCAAAAACAGTATTTATATTGCCTGCATCTTTAATTATGTGCACTACATCCGATTCTTTAAGAAGAGGGTTTATTGGAACAACACTAGCCCCAGTGGCCATAATTCCTACGCAACAAAATAGAAATTCAGGACAATTTCCAGTCATAATACCAACTGCATCGCCTTTCTTTATACCCAATTCGTAAAGTGCGTTTGCGATTTGATCAGAGATTTTTATCATTTGTCGGTAAGTATATTTTTTATCTTTTGGCTTGAAATATACACAAACATTATTAGGAAATTTTACCGCTGCTAGTTTGATGTATTCATGAACAGGGATAGGTTCAAATTTTACTGACTTTGGAATATAATCTGGTTTATGTTTTAACCATGGACGATTTGGATTTTCAAGGTAAGGAGATTCATTCTCATAATCTAAGATTGGCTCCCATTCTGAAAAATCTTTCATTTTTTCGCTATCACCATCTTTATTCATATTTAATAAAACATATTCAGTTATTAAACTTTCAATGTCAAGATATAAAAATCTTATTTGACGATAATGTAAATCAATTAAATAGCATTATATACCACCCAAACCATTACCAATAAAGGGGTTAAACATCATGAAAGAATTGAAAAATAGAAATTGTTTTTTAACTGGAGCCGCCAGTGGAATAGGTCGTTCCTTTGCATTAGCGTTAGCTAGGGAAGGGATGAATTTATTTATATCCGATATAAATGTGGAAAAATTAAAGAGAGTTAAAGAAGAAGTCGAAGACATTGGAGTCAAAGTCTTTGCTGAGAGATGCGATGTTTCAAAATATAATGATATTGAAAATGTAGCTAATGATTTTTATGAAAAATTAGGGGAAGTTGATCTTTTAATAAATAATGCAGGAATAGCTATTGCTGGTAGTGTGATTGACCTTGAGTTAGAGGATTGGAAGAAAGTACTCGATGTAAATCTATGGAGCATCATACATTCACTTAAAGTATTTTTACCACGCATGCTTGAAAGAGGAACTGGCCATATTGTTAATGTTGCCTCAGTTGCAGGTGTACTTGGAGCTACTGAACCACTTCCTTATGTAACTTCAAAATTTGCAGTTGTAGGGCTTTCAGAAGCACTTTTTTGTCAACTCAGTAGATTAGGAATTGAGGTTTCAATCGTACTTCCTTCTTATATTAGAACTAATATTTTTAATAGTGCAGAAATGAAATATCCTAAGGCCATTATTGATGGAATAAATAAACAAAAATTAGAAGAACTTAGAAAAATGACTGTAGATGATTTTTTTAACAGCGCTTCGTCTCCTGATCGTGTAGTTAAGAAATATATAAAAGGAATAAAGAATGGTCAGTTATATATTTTTGATGCGGGTTGGATTCCCCCCATAATGACTTCGAAAGGCAATTCTCCCCAAAATTATGAGAATATGTTAAGGAATATTAGTATAGATTCTTTTAATAGGACAAAGGATAACTTCTCAAAATTAGGATTAAATCTCGACGATTATTTGTAATAAATAATAATCTGTGGAAATTGACTACATCTCAATATCCCATTTTAGAAATGAATAGGGCATAAACTTTTCATGTTCCAATTCTGCTACAATTGAACCTTTAAGCATGGAGTTATTGCCTTTTATATAAACAGCCCCTAACACTTTAACTATTTCTACTTCACCCCAAGGATCACTTTCTGAAGATTTTAAAGTTATTTCAGCGCTTCCAAGTTTCAATTCAGCTGGATGTAAAATGGTTTCTTGGTTTATTAAACGTGGTTTAAAATCAAAATATTTACCATCAGGAGAAGGAAAATTTTTATAATTATAGGATATAAATGAAATCTCCTTTCCTATAGTTCCACCAGTTTTTTCTGTAAATAGCTGAATAAAATCTGAAGAATTAGGCTTGCCATTTAACTTTGCTTTCACTTCAAAGAAGCGAGTTCCGTGGCGTTCTACCCATCCTTCGACAGTTCTTTTTTCTCGATTAAAGTGAATAGTTGATAGTTTTTTTGGAAAACCGAATATTTCTCTACCAGCGGCTAAAGCCATATCATTTGTAACAGGCATAGCTAAGCAATATCCTCCCTCAATTCCTTCAAACTCCGCAGATATAAATAACGCTGCTTCTTTATATTTCACTCCAAAATTAGTCGCAGGATAATCAGCTATAAAGGCATAAACAGTTGGCGTGTCTATGGGTTTAAGAGGTGGTGGCAGTAACTTTTCAATAATTTCTGGTTTTGTTTCCCAATACACAGCTAACATTTCTGCGTCATAAAAATCAAGTGTCTCTCTACTCCCCATAATTCCTTTTGAATCCCTTAAAAAACTCATTGTATTCACTTTCTTATTTAATTTGTTTCATTGAATTAATAATAATAATAGATCACTTCATAATATATTATTTTTTTCTACTGGCTTTCTGTTAAATATAAAAAATCTCCTATTCATCGTCTTTTATTATATGCTGACCAATATCATGGTCATAACTATACATATGGAATTTGTTAGGACTCAATAAAAAATTCGGATCAACTGTTTTTTTTACATCCTTAAAGAATTTGATGAATTCGGGAGTATAAGCATCAGCTTCGACAATAGATTGCGAGATAGATTCTCCTAACCAGTAATGTATTCCACCATAGCGTACTTGACTTCTAATTTTTTTATGCCACATCTTCATTGACAAATCGCGTTGATCATTAACATTGTCAGCGTTAAATCCACCAACAATAACACAATTCCCATTAGGAAGGAGAAAGATAACAGAAGCAAATAATGAAATACTTTGTGCTGGAAACTCATCCTTGTATTTGATATCAAAAGTAGTACTTGCTTTTGCCGCTTCAGAGATAGCTGAAATCGGAATTTTATGGCATGTAGTACAACTAATTTTCGGTGGTGAAACTGAGATATATTTATTGAAATAGTGATAAGCATATTCCAAATTAAAAGTCCAATCCTTTGATAGAGTAGAGCTTGGATCAAATTCTTGCAATTCAAAAGGTCTTGCATCTTCTTTCATAACTTCATCAACTTTTTCAAGATATACATCTAAAATACGTTTATCTATAGCTTCTACTAATATCGAAAACATTGGTCCTTTCATTCGTGGTCTCTTAGCAGGTTTATTCTCTACCATCCCCGCTAATAGTTGGAGAACTATATTTGGTACAACAAGAACATCATGTAATCCATCTCGTACTTTTCTTCGCAATTTATTCATGAGTTCAAACACCTTATTATAATCATTTTTAGAGAGTATATAATAACGTTGTGCTTTATAAGGTGTTTCGGGATATATTTTTAGAAAAGCTTTTGTTTTAATTCCAAATGTTCCAGCATCTCCCATAAAAAGTCCTGTGAAGTCTGGCGCTGCGCCGTATCGACAGAAAGGTTTCGCATATTTATTAACGGCAGATCCCGTTCTAATTATTGAGCCTTGGGGATTTGGTAGCACTACTTCTACACCCATACAGATATCTGGGACTAATCCATACTTGGTGGAGCCAAAACCTGCTGTACTGTTTGAAAGACCACCTCCAATAGTGGCTGAAAAACCACTCCCCGGTCCTAAAACCCCCGTAGTTAGTCCTTTCTTATGTAATTCTGAAATTAATTCCCCCCAGGTGATACCACACTCAACAATACAATAGAAATCTTTTTCATTGATTTCCAGAATTTTATCCATACGGGTAATATCAACAAGAATACCACCCTCAGTTACTGAACCTCCTACGAGATCTGCCCCTCCACCTCTGGGTACTATAGGAATTTTATATTTATTAGCAATTTTTACGATTTCTGAAACTTCCTCAGGGGATTCAGGTCGAACTATCATATCAGCCCATCGATCTGGAAAAGCAGGATCTACGTTTCGTGAATATGCTGCTTTCATGAAATCTTTATCGGAGATAAAATCAGAACCCACAACCTGTTCAATTTCTCTATATACATTTTCTACTTCTAACATATTTTCTTACATCCATGAAACTATTTTTTGTGATTCTACTAAAATATCAACTAGATCATCATATTCTATACCTATTATCTGATTTATTAAATTTTTGGTGTCCATTCCTCGAGCTTTTATATCTGGAATCAATGCATAGATATTCACAGGAAGATTTATAAGATCTTCTAAAACTCGAGGTAAAATTTCTTGTTTAGATGCACCAATTACCCCATCATGTATTAATACTATTGATATTTTTATATTTTCTTCAATCTGTTCCCCCAATATTTCTAGTAAACTTCTCAATTTAGCATCAAATCTTGAGCTGAAGCCAAATAAATACACAATCGAATTTTTTACTTCCATAATTTCACCGTACTCAGTTAATATTTAAAAGTCATATCCGCTCTTAAAATTAATTTAGAAATTTGCTTAATGTCAACAATTTTTACATTTTCCTCTATGACAATATTATCAATTTCTAACCCTGCCGCCTTTAAAGCATCATCGTGAAGAAAAATTTCAATTTCTGAAAACTCTATTAACCTCATAATGTTAGTAAACTCATTTGCATTAATTGCTACAGGATCTAAACGCTTATTCAAAAAATAAATTGCATCCTTCATAAGTATAATTTTAACATCCTCGATATCTCCTACAGCAAGCAATCCAGTGGCCATTCGGAAGGATTCGACGACGGAATCTTTACCAAATGGAGATTCTTCACAAATTATAACTACAGATTTTACCATCCTAATCTCACCCTCCTGGGCCAAAAAATACGATTTTATCTGATCTTGCAACTAAGTCTGAAAGTGCACCTAATCCCTCTTGGCATGCTTCTTTAATGAACTCCTCCTTCTTCATCCCAGTAAAGCTTATCCATGTACTACAAGCAGTTAAGCTAGCATTATGAGTTTTACAAAATTGATCAAGACGCTCGGGCAAATTTCTAAAAGAATCACTAGTTGTATCTCTTTTTTTGATATTTAAGACGCCACTTCCATAAAAAAAGAAACCTAATATTTGATGACCTTTTTTAATGATAGATTCTCCTAAATTAAGTACTGTATCCATAGCTTCATATTTATGTGGTTCTGAGCAGACAATAAAAGTAAATGTTACCATTTTGAGCTTTCTTCTAATTTTCTATTATTTTTTTATAATTAGAATATAGAAATTTAATTACAAATTTAATTCTTATTTAACAAAAAAATAAAAAAATAAAAAGAAAAATTCTATTTAATTTAGCCTAGGTTTAAAGGCTTTATATCCATAAAAAATATATGGAATCTAACTTTTAAACCAAACAGTGTTTCTCAAAAGAGAAACAATAATTATTTAGGGATTTTGGTTATAATGTCAGTAATAGGTATAAATAAAGAAAAGTGTTCAAGTTGTAAACTATGCATTCAAGAATGTAGAAGGGGATATTTTTACACAAAGGAAAAAGGAGATATGGAATTTAATGATAAATTAAATACTTGCAATATGTGTGGACATTGCATTGCGATCTGCCCAGAAGACGCTATAATACTGAAGGATTTAGATGATGTTTATGCATATGATGGAATCGATGCACCTGAAACTATTATAGAATATGATAAAATTTTCCAATTTCTTCACGCAAAACGTTCAATTAGGCTTTATAAAAGTAAAAAAGTTCCCAAAGAAAAAATACTAAAAATCTTCGAAGCAATGAGATACGCACCAAGTGCGAGTAATGCGCGATTTTGGCGTTACCTCATTATTTCCGACCCACAAAAAATTAAAAATATAAGCGATGAGGTGATAAAAACCCAATACTTATATTTAGGATTCAAGTCGAGTGATGATGCATTGAATCATTTCAAATCTATAGATTTTGACCCTATTTTTTACAGAGCACCACATGTTATTATCCTTTACTTCAAAACGATTCAAAAAAACATGACAATGCTTGGTTTATGGGGGAATGACACTGGAATAGCATTAACTTATGGTATGTTAGCAGCTCAAGGTCTTGGATTAGGAACTTGTTGGATAGGGAACCTTCAAGCAGCTATTGCGAATAATCGAGAGATTTTTGACATTTTGGGAATAAGAGGTCACGTGCTTGGAACATTCATATTGGGCTATCCTGCTGTAAAATATCGGAGAACACCACCACGACCACAACTGAAAATAAAAGGGTTGGAAGAGTTATAACATCTTAACTTATTTCAATTCAATTTCTTCTCCAATTGAGAGAAAAGTTGAATTAATACCATTAATTAGAAGAAATTCAGCTAGTCTTATAGCTTCACCTTGTTTTTCTTGAGTAAAATGATATGGAATTGCCATTTGTTGAGAAATCATTTTTAAAAATTTTAGATAATCACTAAAATTATTCTCAAAACAAGCAACAAAACACAGATCAATTTCATCATTTAGAGATTTTAATTCTATGGAAAATTCAGCTGAATCTGCTGTGTGTAATATCTTTTTATTATCTATTTCAATTAGATAGGCTACACATCCTTCAGCTTTCCAACATTTATTTTCTAAGACTCTCACTAATCCATTATTGAGATTGATCTTGGAAGTAGGTTGGATTACTGTAAAATCAATCTTTAGTTCATCATAAACACAATCTGGTCCAAAAATCTCAAGTTCTTTACCAAAGAATTCATAATCTCGTCTTAATTCATTTAATTTCTCTCGAGTAATATGGTCTGAGTGGTGATGTGTAATAAAAACTTTTTCAATCCCTTTTTTTGGATGAGAGAGAAATACGGGATCAATAACGATGTGGTCTCGTTTGCCAATTATTTCTATACACGCATTCCCTAAGAAGCGAATAACAACCATAATAAAATTCACTTTGAATTGATAGTTAATTCTTAAAAAGGATTTTATGAATCATATTTAAAGGTACTGATTATATTATTGATCACGAATAAGATATTAATTCTTTTTCTTCATTTATACTTTAATTATGAAAGGTATTCGTTGCCGAGTTATTGAGAAACATCAAGCCTCCAACCAAGATCCATTGATAATTACCAGCGGAGAAATTTTATCATATGAAAAAAAAGCAACTAAATGGTCTGGATGGGTTTGGTGTATTAACAAACATGGTAAAACAGGATGGGTACCGGAAAACTATTTAAAAATGCAAGAAGCCACCTGTGAAGCATTACAAGATTACAACGCAATTGAACTTACAGCTAATATTGGGGAAGAATTCACTGTAAAAAAAGAAGAATCTGGTTGGTTGTGGGTGATAAATGATCAAGGAGAAGAGGGCTGGATTCCCGTGAATAATGTTCAAATAATTGAATAAAGTTGGAAAATATAAAACCAAATAAAAAAATTAGAGAAATTCCTCCCATTCTTCAATAGTTAATTGAATTAAAGTAAGTTCCATTTTATCTGAAGTTTGCCTAAGCTGATTTTTATTTTCTATTATCATTTTTTTTATTAAATCTATTATTTTACTGTATTTGATGTCTTTTTCATGAGTTAATTCGAGAATTTGATTACAGATTGATTCTCTAATTAAATATAAATCATAAGCTTCTTTAGATAAATTATTTATTAAGTTTGGATGATATATTCCTTTTGTTTTTAAAGCTTTCTCTCTTACCATATTTATTGACAATAGATTGCCAAAGTCTTCAGAATTCATAATCTCACATCAAATTTGAAAAACTTTCCATTAACTTTTAGAGTATAAATCTTTATATTCGATCCGCATAACTTTCTTGTTAAGCTTTCCGACGCTTGTTCGTGGAATTGAATCCACAAATAAAATTTCATTTGGTATTTTCCACTTGGCAAAGGTCTTAGAAAGATGTTCACGTATTTCCTCCTTAGTTGTTGATTTAAATTCTTTT
This sequence comes from uncultured archaeon, assembly GCA_964598265.1. Taxonomy (GTDB): domain Archaea; phylum Asgardarchaeota; class Lokiarchaeia; order Sigyniarchaeales; family SOKP01; genus Loki-b32. Next base: position 2,420 of record CAZRBD010000117.1, on the reverse strand, counting down.
CTAAGAATTATTAATGCTAAAGGTCTTTCATCCCATTTAGGGTGCGGAATCCCAATCACGGCAGATTCAAGTATTGCTGGATGAGATAACAAAGAGTTTTCCATATCAATAGATGAGATCCATTCTCCTCCACTTTTAATTACGTCCTTTATCCTATCAGTAATTTTGAGGTATCCTTCAGAATCGAGACAACCCACGTCTCCACTTTTAAAATATCCGTCTTCTGTAAAACTATTCTCAGTTCCAGGTGAATTATAATAACTTCTCGTAATCCAAGGGCCCCGTAAAAAAATTTCTCCAGAAGACTTTCCATCAAACGGAAGTTCATTTCCTTCTTCATCAACGATCTTTACATCCAATCCTGAGACGATCGTTCCCTGCTTTTTCTTTAACTCCCATAATTCCTCCTCAGTTAGTTCTCTTTTAAGCCACGGTTTAAAGGCATTCAATGTGGTTCTTGCCATCGCTTCCGTGGAACCAGAAGAATGAATTATTTCTCCACCAGCTTCATCACAAAACCCGCGCATTAATGCAATTGGTGGTTCCGCGCCACCACAAATCAGACGAGCACCAGTAAAATCAGGTTTATCTTCCATCTTCCCTATAAATTCAAGCATCGCCATAAAAACAGCAGGAACGGCCCCGGATATGGATACTTTTTCTTGAACCATAATATTTGTGAGTTCTTCCAGATCATCCAAATTCCACTTTCCAGAAAAAATTAGTTTTGCACCGACGTAAGTAGCGGCTTGAGGTTTAGACCAACCAAGAACGTGAAACATTGGCACCAATTGAAAAACAACATCATTAACCGTCATTGAAAAATATGCTGCGAACATCATTGCCTGTAAATATACATTTCGATGAGAATAGTATACACCTTTTGGTTTACCGGTAGTACCTGTAGTATAGCAAGCACCATAAGCAGAATTTTCATCTAGGTTAGGCCATTCATATTCAGAAGATGCTTTTCCTAATAGTTCTTCATAACTAAAAACGGGTGTCAAATTAGTATCGATCTCATCTAAATCCTTATCGGTAATAATAATATATCCTTTAACGTTTTTACATACGGGTGCGATATCCTCAGCAATTTTAATTAAATCTTCATTCACTATAATAAGTTGGGTACCTGAATGATTTACAACGTAGGCTAAATCCTGAGGGGCTAGGCGTAAATTTAAAGAAACCATCACAGCACCCATACCCGGTAGTCCGTAATAAATCTCAAAGTGGCGGTGCGTATTCCAATCAATTACTCCTACTCGATCTGCTACTTTTACCCCAATTGACTCTAACGCGTTAGCTAATTGTTGCATTCTTTTATAAGCATCCTTATAAGTGTATCTAAAAAGAGTACCATCAAGATTTCTACTAATAATTTCTTGCCTTGAGAAATTTCTTATTGCATGTTTCATAAGGTTGATAACATTTAGCTGATAATTATCTACATTATCTACAGAAAATCCTTTTACAATTTTCATGATTAATTCTCGTCAAGTTTTTAATATTAACTAACCTTTTTTATTTTTTAATTTATTCTATTATAAGAGGATTGCTACGACCGTAAACTAATTGCGATTATTGGACTTTTTATACCATAAAGTATTAACAGAAATAAAGTGAAATTGAATTTGAGGCAAAGAATCATATAATGGTCAAATACTTGAATAGCCAACAATGGTTTGAAGTCGTAAAACATAAGGAAAATCTTTATGTAATTCGAGAACGACTTGATGAAATTGATCCTCGATATCTTACAGCTTATACAAATCTTTATTTAATCATAGGTACTCATTCTGCTTTATTAATTGATACGGGATGTGGATTATTTCCTCTTAAACCGATTATCAATGATTTAATTTCAGATAAAAAACTCATAGTGATAAATACTCATTCTCATTTCGATCATAGAGGAGGAAATCCTGAATTTGAGAGAATTCTCATTCATAAGGAAGAATGTAGATTGATTTCCGAGCCTCAGGACATTTCTTTCTTGAGCACTTCTCCTAAAGAAATTGTGAAGCGTTATGAAACCATTAACAACATTTTTTCACCTGCTAAGGAAGTTCAACCAGTAGAACATGGAGAAATCATAGACCTAGGTGAAATAATAGTTAAAGTCATTCATACGCCAGGACATTCCCCAGGATGTATTTCTTTATTAACGAATACAAACGAATTGTTTACTGGTGATACTGCTCATTATGGAACGATGTTTTTAACTAAAAAAACTCTTCCGATAACGTTGTCCAGTATTGCAAATCTACTTAATTTATTTCAAGAATCTGAAAAAATCGAAATTTATCCTTCTCATGGGGAATTCGCTGTCAGTAAAGAATTATTAATAGATCTTACCACAGGAATTCGAAATATAGAAAATATTTGGGAGTTAAGAGTTAGGGATGACTATCTAAATG
>CAZRBD010000116.1:0-12678 GCA_964598265.1 uncultured archaeon | reverse complement strand
TACATTTTCTCCCATAATCTTTCCTCACTTAGTTAATTACCATGGAATAATTTGATTGAATCTCTAATGTAAACTTATCTAATTTCATTTAAATATTTTTACTATCCAAGCAACAAAAACTATTAGTTGAAAGTGAATTTAGCGACTAAGCTTCAAACTTGGATTGAAACTATGGGGGATGAGATTAAATTGCTTGTTAAAACTATCGATAGAAGACAAGGAATAGTTTTAGTTAAACTAGAAACTAAAAAGTAAATAAGTCGATAAATTTAAGTTATATTATATAACTTAATATCCCTGCATAATTTAAATGGTTTTTATTTTTATATTACGACTGCACTTTTTGAAAACTTAGAGATTTTTTTTCCTTCAATTTTCAAATCTGCAAGGTTCATTACGAAAATATACATTTGATGGTTTAATACTATCGTATTTATTATATAAAAGCTCCATAATATGGGCAATTCTTATCTTTTTTTCAATTAATGAACCAAATAAGTCCTTTACACAACTATTATTATTTCTTTCTCTCTCTATTCTCTCCCTTCCCCGTGTGGTGCCCCCTCCTAAAAAAGTAGGTGGAGAATAATCTTAATATTGTTGACAACCCTAAGTTTTCAAAGTAAGATTATAGGTATATCTTGTAAACTTATAATTTTACCTTTTCTTTTTGAATCGTAAATTAAATTGTCTTAAGAGTAATTTCCTTAATTTTATAAATGCCATATTGATACAGAAACACTCTTATTCCGTCTATAGAATTGATTACTCCTAAAATTAACTCTTTTGGATAACTATACTTTGGATGATTTAATAAAAATTTCATAGCAATACTGTCATAATAACTAAGATTAATCTTCCCCATTGGATGTGTATGCCAATCTCCAATGTAATTCTAAATAATTTCTATTTACAAGGTCTTACTCGCTAAGGATATTTTGTATTGAAATATTTCTTTAATTGGTCGTAATCTTCTGCAGTATTAATGTTAAATAGCAATTCCTTCTTGTCAGTTATGAAAATCGTTTCTTCGAGTTCTGGATAATCGATAAAGCGTCCATCAATAATGTTAATACCTAATGGAACTAGGGTTTCATGGTTATTTTTCGGTTGAATTGTTATAGTTGGTTCTAAACCATTTTGCACAAAAGATTTGATATTTGTCATAACAGATAGAGCTGGCTTGTTTGATTTATAGTATTTATCAATAATACTGTCAATAAATTCAGATTCAATTAATGGTATATCAGCAACAATGGTCATAACAATCCCAAGTCCGAGATTTTTTATTACATATTGTAGATCGGAATGGTAACCATTGCCAGGAGTTTCAAACAATTCAATCGCCATTTTTTTTGACTCAATAAACGATTTAGTTTGAGTTGTATGGGGGGATGTTGCTATTATCACCCGATTGATATTTTTTGAATTAATAGCAGCATCAATAACATATTCAATAATATATCTTCCTCCAAATAGAAGTAATAATTTCTCTTGAATTTTAGAATCAATTTTATTGAAATTAAAACGTTTTCCCCTACCTCCTGCCATAATTATAGCCGGAATTTGCAAATTATATCAGCTCTTTATTTTAAACTAAGTTCGATGCACCAAGTATTAATATGAATATCAATATAAAAACTCGAGTTATCTCATTTAACGCACCGAGACAATCTCCTGTTAGACCATTAAAATTTCGATTCGCAAGGTTTAAAACAATCAGTAATGGAATTATTGTACCTATTAGGAAGATGATTAATATTAGTACCACTTGTGCGAAATTCCAGAGTGAGATCTCGTTTACGGGAGAGAAAAGGAATCTAAGAAAAATTATATCTGAATAAATTGAATTGAAGATCATAATAAGGAATATTGTAAAAAATATCAACCCAATTGATAAACTTAAAGAAAAAACCAAGTGTTTTTTTGTATTCGAACGTAAAAAAGGATCCGCCATTTTAGTATTAGCTGATTTTCCCACTGAACATGCTGCAACCATGTTGAACTTAGAGACAATTTCACTTAAGACTAACGCAATTATAATAAAGTTCATCGAATAAGATATGGCTAATCCCGTTAATGCCAAAACTATAAATCCCAGAGTAAAACCCCCGGCCCCAAAAGCAACATCATGCATTACTTCAATTTTTCTTTCAGGTGTTCCCATTGCCATTAAACCATCTCCAAAATCAATTAAACCATCAGTGTGGTGAACACCCGTCATTAAAAGTAAAAATCCTAAGGTTATGAATCCCACAAGTAAGGAAGGAAGAAACTTAAATAAAATCAGACTGGCAAAACTCGAAATTAACCCTAATACTAATCCCACGACGGGAAACATCCACATCTTTGGAGCTAAATCCTCAGTAAGATTAATCTCTTTTCCTATAGGAAATCGAGTTAAAAATGAAAAACAGTTCTTAATGTCTTTTATTATTCCCATTTCTTATTATTCACCTTTCCCTTTAATGCTTTACTGAGTGCTTTAAACACATTTTGTCCGATCGATTGTCCGAATTTAGTAGCATATCCAGACCATTCAACTAACTTACCCACATCCGTAAATCCAACCACGATCGTATCAGTTGAAGTTCCCGTAGCAAGACTTCCGTCTTTTGTTCTAACATTAAGCTTATTTAGGAGTAGAGTTTTAGCCTCAGTAATTGTTATAAACAAATTAACAATCGCATGTTCAGTTAATTTACAATTAATAAGTAAAATGATGTTAATAGTTCCTGGTTCATAAGGGGATGTATCGCTTTCTTCTAATACATCAGAAATATAAATTTTAGGTCCACTTGTATTTGTAAGTCCCGCAGTTAAGATAATGGTAAAATCAATATTATCAACTTTTTCATTAATCAATATTGCATCTGCCATTTCCACCGCAGTTAATAATCCAATCATGGTCTTAGATAAATTAAATCTCTCTCTAACTGGATTCAATACATCTTCTAGATTGGTATGATTAAATTTTAATGAGACATGGTGATTTACAATTGAATTAGATTTCACACGACCCCCATTTATAGCTGCATTGCTTAGACACTCCAAATTCTTTTCAGAAATTATAACTATATCTTTTTCCTCGATATAAATATTCAAGTTTGGAATCTCGATTCTAAAGCCTCTCAATTTTACCAATCACCACCTAGAGTAAAAATAGTAAAGAAATAATTAGAATTGTTATTATTAAGAGTGTAAATACATACAGAAAAACGGTTAGAAGGAATATACGATAAGATACGACGATATCTTTAGGTTCAAGTGCACGGGTTGGAATCCCTAGTTTATATTTTCCTATCTTTTCAAGTTGAATATTGAGTAATCCCGCCATTGTTCCCATAGTCCATCCAGCATTCACACTTTCTGTATTTCCTCTATCTGATTTTAAAGTATTCCAACCATTTTTCACATCTTTTTTCATAATTTTTCCGGCGATTAGCATGAACAGAACCGTGAGTCGAGTGGGTATGAAATTTGCGAAATCGTCCATTCGCGCTGAAAACCATCCTATATTAATATGCTCGGGATCTTTGTATCCGACTACACTATCAGCCGTATTTATCACTCGGTAGCTATAGGCAAGAGGTAAACCTAAAAATAACCAGAAATAATTGTTATGGAAAAAAATGAAAATTATGACCCCAATTAAATCCCCCATAAAATAGAACCATACTACACTCGTAATTGCATCTGTTGAACTTTCAGCAATACATTCCACTGTCGCAGAGATAATATGGTCTTCGCTAAGTATATCAGTATCCCGCCTAACTATTAGGGAAAGGTTTGTTCTAGCTTTTTGAAGATCACTCTCTAATAATGCCTTGCCAATTGGTAATGTAGATTTTCCCATCGATTTTACTGCAAAAGACCATTTTAATAAAAAACCCATGATAAGAGAAATACTTATGATCGTGATGAAGGAAGGAGTATACCAATCATCTGGGTTCCAAAAATTCCAGAACCACCATATTAATATTTGTAAAAAGAATACCGGTAGACAAAAAATCATGATGACCAACATTAACAGAACCACACCAAGTAATTTGTCCAATTTTGACTTGTCTGTCCGAAATTTTTGTTTAAACCATTCGATTGTTTTCCCAATAAGCATTACAGGGTGATATTTGGATTTAGGATCACCTATAAATAAATCTATTAAAAAGGAGAAAGAAACAGTAAGAATCATGATTAGTAGAAAGTTATCCAGATACACCGCGAAATCCATGAAAATTTTTATACCCCCATTAATCTTAATATTTTCTTAAAATCAAGAGAATCTTTCACAATTTTCGCGAGTTTTCCGATATTTTTTTCAATTATCTCATGGAATCCTTCATCATTCAATTTCTTACGTTTCAAATTTTTTCTTGAATATAAAAAATCTATAAATTTATTTCGAAATTCATCATTATCCCAAAAACCATGAAGTAAAGTACCAATTACATTTTTATTTTTATTGGTCGCCCCGATATATGTTTCTTGAGATGAATTTTTTTGATTGATTATTTTTAAAAATGGCTTACTCCCGGGTTCAAGGGATACTTTACCCATGTGGATTTCATAACCATCGATATTACATCCATTAAAGGGTTGCAGATGAACTACCTCAGCATGAATCTGTTTAGTAATTTTTTTGTGGGATAAAAATTCGGTGCGTATTGGTAATAAACCAAAACCGTGGTAATCCGCCACTTCATCGCCTTCAATACCTTTATCTACAATTTTTTTACCTAAAATCTGATATCCTCCACAAATACCAATTATTATATATCCCAATTTCTCCAGTTCTAATAATTTTGCCTGGAAACCCTTCTGCTTCAACCATAACAAATCTTTAATTGTGTTTTTAGTTCCCGGAATTATGATTAGATCAGCATCATCTAGCCTTTCCGGTTCATTTACATAAGATATTTGAATATCTGGCTCCCAGCTTAGAGGTTCAAAATCTGTAAAATTTGATATTCTCGGTAATCGAACAATCTTAACTTTAATCATTCCATCTTTTTCATCACTCCTTAGGGAAACTGAATCCTCAGCGGGGAGTTTCAGATCATGAATATAAGGAATGACACCAAGACATTCTTTTCTAGTTAATGCTTCTATTTGATCAATGCCATCCTTCAAAATGTCTTTCTCACCCCGAAATTTATTGATAACCAAGTATTTTATTAAATCTTGCTCTTCTGGCTTTAATAGTTTTATGGTCCCATAGATAGATGCAAACACCCCCCCTCTGTCAATATCAGCAATTAGTATCACGGGAGCATTAAATAGTTTAGCGACAAACATATTCGCAATCTCCTTGTCTGCAAGGTTAATTTCTGCTGGACTACCGGCACCTTCAATAATAATAATATCAAATTCTTTTTGCAACCTCTCAAATGCTTCTTTTATATACGGGATTAATTTTGGAATAAATTTAGAATAATAATCCTTAGCATCATATTCCGCATAGGGTTTTCCCATTAACATTATTTGGGACGTTCTATCTCCTTTTGGTTTTAATAAAATTGGATTAAAATCAGCTCTTGGTTTAGTCCTAGAAGCTATTGATTGAAGTACCTGAGAACGCGCAATTTCTGCCCCATCCTCAGTTACAAAAGAATTTAATGACATGTTTTGGGATTTAAATGGGGCTACTTTAAAACCCATATCCGAAAAGATTCGACATAAAGCGGCAACAAATATTGATTTCCCGGCGTCAGATGTTGTTCCTTGAACCATTAAAACCTTGCTACGCGTATTAATCACTCTCTCCATCAAGGATTTCTAACCTTAGCTTTAAAAGATCTTCTCGGGAGATTAAATTCAAGTCAAGGTTTAGTTTAATTAGTCCTTTAAGAATTTTTTTTGCATTCTTAGTTTTATGAGCAAAAATACATGAAGGACACGCCCATATAGGCTTTCTAGTGCGAGAATGCAATTTTTCATATCCTCCAGTCTGAGGATCATTACATGGATAGAAAGGACAATAACAAAAAGTACAATCTTCTAACTTTTCATGGCAGGGTAAATATTCACAATTTTTATCTAAACCAATGACTTCTCCGTTTTTTATTGCCTTATTTATTAATATTGGTCCTTTTTCATGCATGATTCTTCATACCTGTCGTGCTAATTAGTTGGTGAAAGACAATTTTTTAAATTTTGAAGTAATTTTAGGTTTAATTTTCGAGTTTTTATCGCAATTCGAATATAGTAATCATCTAATCCTTCGTAATTTGAGCAATCTCTTATTAAGATATTTTTCTCAATCATAAACTTCTTGATTTCTGATGATTTAATCCCTATGTTCTCACTATTAAGTAATATATAGTTTGTATCCGTAGGAAATATTCTCAATCCCGAATTTCTCCTTAATTCTTCTATGAGAAATTGTCGCTCTTTCTTAAAGAAAAAGTATGAATTTTCTATAAATCCTTTGGATTTTAACGATTCTTGTGCAAGTATCTGACCAATACAGTTGACAGACCACAAATTTTGGCCTTTTGAAATAAGATTTATAATTTCAGGACTGCTAACCCCATATCCAACTCGAAGTCCAGTTAGACCAAAATACTTTGAAAAACCACGACAAATAAGCAAATTATCGAAATCTGATATCTTTTTTATGAATGAATTATCTTCCCCCGTGAATTCGATAAAAGCTTCATCTAATAATACAAGTACGTCATGTTTTGAGGTTTCGTTTATAATTTTCTGGATGTCACTAAGATTATCTAATAGGCCATTTGGATTATTAGGATTACATATAAATATAGCTTTTGTTTTGGAGTTAATTTGGTTGAGTATTGATTTACATTCAATCCGAAAATTATTATTGGGTTTTCGATATACATTTACGATATTCCCTCCTTTTTTTTTGACCGCCCATTCATATTCTGAGAACGTAGGTTGAGCAATTATTACCTCATCACCAGTTTCAATGAATATATCGCAGAAAATAGAGATTATTTCCATTGATCCTGCCCCAACGATTAAATTTTCCGTTGTTATCATATTATCAAAGTATACGACAATTTCCCTCTTTAAATTAGTCGAATTTGAGTCGGGATATAAGGGTACATGATTAATTGAGTTCATATAAGTTTGTTTAGAAATTTCATGATTAATGAGAGGATTGACATTTGTACTGAAATCTATTATCTGATTTAGATTATGATCTGGGTTCATATTATAGATCTCCCCACCATGGGCCGAGTGGCTTAATCTCTTCTTGTTTTCGCTGACAATTTTATCGAGATTCAACTGGATTGATTACCTCTTATAGTCTAAACTAAAATCGCATAGTTCTTGAAAATTCTTAATTACCTTCACATTTTTTTTAGTTTTTATTTTATTATAAATTTTAGATGCGAATCCGCCAGTAAAATCACGCTCTTCTATTGGATTCCTTTCAATAACTATAATCTCTTTATCAGTTTCGTCTAATATTAACAAATTTTCTAAATTATATTTCCCAAATGGAAAATCTGCTAAAATTACTAGATCTACACTTTTCAATAAATCTCTTAATTTCTCACTTGATTCCTCTGATATTGGTGAGAAAGGAGCCTCAGAAATGATGTTATAATTCAATTCGTTTGCTAAAATAAAATCATCATCTAAAACATTAAGTACACCAACTGAAACATTATAACCTTTAAGTGCAGGTAGTATTTCTAATGCTGAACCACCACCAGCGATCACATGGATGTTTTCTAAATCGGTCCCTTCTGAAGGCTGTAGAGAGAAGGCTCCTTTTTCTCTTATGGGGTTAACATAAATGGAATTGGTAAAAAAATTTTTCCGTATGATAACATCAACGTTATAAATTGATTTTACATTGTCTTTTGTTATTGTATTCTCAACATTTCCGAGAGCCTTTATTTCTCCTTGATGTATCAAGATGATTTTATCACAAAATTGAGTGGCTATGTTGATATCATGGAGGACAATTATAACAATTAATCCATCTTTGACATATTTTTTTAACAGTTCCATCAGTTCAATTTGATAATAGATATCAAGGTGCGTGGTGGGCTCATCTAATAGGATTATTTTGCTCTGCTGGGCTAGCGCTCGAGCTATAATTGTTTTTTGTTGCTCTCCCCCACTCAATTCTTTAAAGCTTCTATTTTTTAATTCCACTAAACCTAAATCTCTCAAAATTTCGTTAACAATTTTTCTATCCTCATTTGATTCTCGAGAAAATCGTCCTACATGTGCATATCTTCCCATCATAACAATGTCTTTAACAAAAAAATCAAAATTTATTAAGGTGGATTGAGGAACCATGGCAATCTTCTTTGCAATTTCACGAGTAGTTAGTTTTTTAATATTTTTGTCATCAACCTTGACCTTACCGTATTTTGACTTTAAAACTCCATTTAGGACTTTAAGGAATGTTGTTTTACCGCTTCCATTTGGACCAAGCACGCCATATAAATACCCTTTCTCAAATTGGATGGAAATGTCGTCTAGAACTAATTTCACTCCGTAATAAAAACTGATATTTTCACAACCAATTGTCACTTATCATCGTCACCCTGTTTTCTTAACCTAAATCTCCTGATTTCTTTTTTTGAAAAATTAAATACAGAAAAAAGGGACCTCCCATTAATGCTGTAAAAATTCCAACCGGTATTTCAAGGGGAGAAATAAGAGTGCGGGCTAAGAGATCCGCCCAAAGTAGTAATAATCCACCCCCAAACGCAGAAAGCTTAATTAATTTGCGATTATCGCTTCCTACTAATAGACGTATCATATGCGGAATTATTAGGCCAATAAATCCAATAGTCCCGCAAAAGGCTACAGCAGTAGCAGTCAATAATGTCATTAAAACTAAAATTACTGACTTTGATTGCTCTATATTGACTCCCATCGATTGGGCTGCCTCGTCACTAAATACCATCAAATTTAAATCCCATCCATAAAAAAATAACGTTATAATACATGGAATCATTACAGCAAGAACTATGTAAAACTTTATCCAAGAAACACCCCATAGACTTCCCATTAAATATGATAGAATATTATGAGCTTTATCCTCAGAAAAAAATAAAATAAAACTTGTTAAAGCTGAAAAAAAGAAAGAGACTGCTATCCCAGATAATATCAATGCTGAAGTAGACATTCTATAATTGGTTTGAGCGATTTTATAAACAATTGTAACTGAGAGTATGGCGAATAAAAAAGCTACAAGGGGGATTGTTAGTAAACTAAAGAAACTTATACCAAGTACTACCATTAGCGCAGTTCCGAATCCAGCAGCAGACGAAATTCCGATAATGTAGGGATCTGCAATTGGATTCTTAAATAGTCCTTGTGCTGCTACTCCAGCAACACCTAACATAGCCCCGATGACAACCGCCATCAGAACTCTCGGTAACCTAATAACTAATATAATTGCTTGCCATCCTTCACTCCATATAACGGGGACTTCGAATCCTAACCAGTCTAAAATAATTGCAATAACTACGTTGAATTTAATTTCAACAGCACCTATAGAGACAGCATACACAATGCTAAAAAATAAACCTAAAATTAGTACAACGTATATTATCATAGTTTTCAAAACTTTAATCAAATTAATGAACCTACTAATATAATAAAAGTCAAGTAAATAGGGTGGGGTGTAAATACCGAGTCATATTTTCTAAGGCATCCATGATTCTTGGCCCTGGCCGAGTAAACATATCATCATCACATTCATAGATACGATTATTTATCACCGCATCTATTACATCATAACCCGCTCTGTCAGCCACATCCCCAGTATACCAGCTTCTTCCCATGGCAGTGACAAAAATAACATCTGGATTTTCATTAATTACCGACTCATGACTTACGGTTGGGAAATCCTCATAAATATCTCCAAAGATGTTGATCCCTCCTGCCTTTTCAATCATATCATGAAGAAAAGATTTTCCTCCTGCAACTGTTGGGGTTTCCCACACTTCAAAATAACTCTTTAATTTATCATTTGGTTTGAGAGCATCGGTCTTATCTGTAATCATATTCATTTGAGCTTTCAAACTATTAGAGACCTCTTTCCCTTTCTCTTCCTCATCTACCAAAACTCCGATATCTTTTATATTTTTTAAGATATCATCTAGATTGTCAGCGATAATAACAACAATTGCAATATCATAAGCTTCAAGAGCCTCAATTACATTTAGATCCTCTTTAGCCCAAATAACTAAATCAGATTCCAAGCTTACGATTATTTCAATGTTAGGAGTAGAAAATCCCCCAATCTTTGTTTTAGTTTGGGCGTCTACTGGGTAATTGCAGTAAGTAGTAACTCCATATAGCCGATCCTCAACCTCTAATGCATACAATATTTCTGTAATTGTCGGTGCCATCGATACGATACGTTTGGGGTGCTTAGGAACTTCCACTTTTCTTCCTAAAGAATCATAAAATATATTTTTTTCACTAGAAGCATCAAGGTCAATATCTCCGAATATAACGTTTATTATTATGATATTACTAAAGATTACAGCAATAATGACTGTCATTATCACTATTTTATTTTTTGGCATTCTTTTCTTCTCCTCTCACAAATTTATATAGGATAAGTTTCCTATAGATTTAATAGGATAAGTTTCCTATAAATTTAAATTTTCCCTTCCATTACTTTTATTAATAGAACTTAAATGATCTTTCTTCAAACTAATGTGATACTATGAAAAACATTATTAAAATAGGAAATAAACAAAATATAGATGAATTCGTATCTAAAGTCAAGGGAAAAAAACCCCTATTTATCTGTGTTCTTGGAAATACAGAAACAGCGAAAATACCGGGAATCTCTGCCGCGGGTGCTAATCCTGAGATAACAGATTATACTCCAGCAGCCGATGTGGAATATTTATACTTTGGTAAATGCAAATGTATTGATGGAGTTCCCATAACCCCAGACGGTATCCCTACTCCTGGATTAATCACAAAAGCTTCCTTAAGTTTAGCGGAAATACCCCTTTTGGTCGCTGTAGGAGGTTTGCGCATTTTACCTAAAACCCCATACATAGAATTTGGAGGGAAACCGGGAGGAGATATCTCAAATGGTCAAGCGGTTGATAGTTCTGTTAATGTTTATGAAAATGCTAGAATCTTTGGAGAAAATCTCGCAAAAACAGTAGATTACTTAGTAATCGGTGAAAGTATAGCGGGAGGAACCACTACAGCGTTAGGAGTGCTTACAGCCATGGGGATTGATGCTATGGATAAGATCAGCAGCAGTTTGCCCGTAAATCCTATTGATTTGAAAATAAAAATCGTAAATTCTGGATTACAAAATAAGAATCTTCAAAAGGGAGATTTGCGAGATAAGCCCTTCAAAGCAATTGAATTTCTTGGAGATCCCATGCAACCCGTGTTTGCTGGTTTAGTTGTAGGAGCAGCTAAGAGAGTGTCCGTTGTTCTGGCAGGAGGAACTCAAATGACCGCGATATTGGCAATTATTAATTCAATCGATCCAACCATTTTAGATAATGTAGCAATAGGTACTACTAGATGGATAATCTCAGATGAAAAAGCAGATCTCAAGGGAATTGTAGATCAAATCAATCCAAATATTCCAATCCTCGCAGCAAACCTTAATTTCAGCGAGATGAAACATGATGGACTGAAAGCCTATGAGAAAGGTATTGTAAAGGAAGGCGTAGGTGCTGGAGGGAGTGCTATTGTATGTATGTTATCAACAGATGGTAAAATAACAATTAATCATATTCATAAAAAGATTGAAGAAAATTATGAGAAAATCATATAACTCATTTCAATTACAATATCAGTAGTCCTTATGGATTTTAAGTATTACTTATTTGATTTAGATAATTGTCTTATACATTATCCTAATTTTATTGATTTCTTTGATAACGTACTAATAGAAAATTTAAAGAACTTTTCTATAAATACCCCACCTCAAAAAGAGAGAAAAGAACTATTGTATTCTGAAGAAAAGCATAAAGATATATTAATGCAATGGGGCATTTCTGATTGTGAGTTATTTTGGAAGCTATTTAATGAAATTGATTTTAAGAATAGAAAAAAGCTCATAGGAAAAAACGAAATATTCCTTTTTAATAAAGTAAAAAGTGTTTTACAACGACTACGAGATGAAAATAAGAAATTGGGCTTGATTTCTAATTCCCCTAGTTACATCGTAGACTATGTTATAGAGAAGTTTAGCTTGAACAAATATTTTGACGTAGTCCTAAGGATTGATTATAATAAGAATCAATATTTAACTAAACCCTCTCCTTATGGGATATTATCTATTTTAGATAAACTTAAATACAATTCAGAAAATTCAAACGCAATAATGATAGGGGATTCTATGATTGATATAGTGGCTGCTAAAAGGTCAAATATTTATGGATGTTTGATTGTAAGAGATTCAAGTAAGGAAATTATTTCGAAATGCGACTAAATCTACTCCTTCTTTGATGTTTCGCTGTTCTTGGCGTAATAAATCTACTCCTTCTTTGATGTTTCGCTGTTCTTGGCGTAATAGCGTATATTTAGAGCATAATCCTCCGAATGGATAGATTTTTCCCCGTATTGAGATATTCTGAATATCACAGTTATTTTCACATGCATAGCATCTAAAGGTATTTTTCATTTTCATACTACCTCCAATAAGCATTGTTAGGTCATAAGAATTTTCGTGCAATGAACCATCTTGCA
>CAZRBD010000115.1:0-12681 GCA_964598265.1 uncultured archaeon | reverse complement strand
GATTATATAATTAATCCAAAGGAAAGATTTTATTTTTAACTTCTTTTATATCTTTAAGCCCAGGATCTGTAGAATAAATTATTAAATTGTTTAGATCTGCACATCCAATTATATAAGCATCTACTAGTGATAAAATTTGAGGATTTTTACATTTAAAAATTCCAGATCTTATGGTTAATTGTTCATTTATATCAAGGATTTTTATTTTACTGTTTCTAAGAGATATATTTCTAATTTGGGCGGTATTTTTGCCTAATTTTTCACATGTCTTATAAAAATTCTCACATAAATTTAATTCTAATGTGAAAGCTTTAATGGTTTCATTTTTTATTTGGTTGAAAATCTTTTTGATGGTTTGATTACCACTAAAGAATAATTCAAAAATCCCTGTATCTAAAAATATACCCTTCATAATTTATTTATAATTCTCATTTTCATTTTTTTTCATTTTTTCTCAGTTTCCTTTATTCTTTCTTTTCTTCTATCTTCATGTATTTCTCGTATCATTTCATAACCTAATTCTTTAGAATCAATTCCAAATAAATCTTCTAAATCTATTATTGGAATATATAATAATCCTAGTTTATGTTCTTTAACGATGAGTTTAGACCCATCTTTTATATTTAATTTTTTCCTTAATTTTGAAGGAATTGTAACCATTCCTCGACTTGTAACTGTTACTTCGTTTTTCATTTTTATCATCACTTAAAATTATAATTTACTTGTAATTATAATATTTTTCATGTGTAAAAAAGTTTTTCATGAATAAAAATATAAAATAATGCAAATATAATTTTTGTATTATAAAAATCGTATGTTAAAAATTAGATTTAAGAATAAAGAGGAAAAATGGTATATAATAAAAATTACTTCCCTGATCCAGTTTTATTGCGGTAGATAAGTGCTTTGATAAAACTTCAAATTTTTAGAAGTAATCAAATGGTCAGCTCATATTATACCACCATTTTTATTTGTATCATTATTTTTATAAAAATTTTATTTTCAAACTCAACACCTTCAAAAAAGTTATATCCGATCATAGATGAGCAGAAGTTCGGAAGAAGACGATAGTAGTATTGATGAGAAACTTGGGAAGCCAGGATATAATATTAATTAGTTTTGAAAAACTTCTTCAATATCGCTTAGTTTTTTAACATATTTCTTTAGTTTCATAGGAAGTTTTTTAATAATTTTTTCGTCTGCAGTGCATAAAATGCCCTCTTTTGCTATTGTTATTCCAAGATATGAAGCATCATATATTGATATTTCATACTCAACAGCAACTTTGATCATATGTTCACGTATGTCTTTTTTAATTGGAACTGCAATAAAACCGTAGTTATCTAAACTTTCACCTGCATCACTAAGTTCATCTTGATTGAATAATTTGCTATATTTCAACGCATTCAACACCTCAAAGTATAATAAAGACGGTACAAGTAATTCAATTTCACCCTCTACAAACTTCTCTCTTAGAATCTTTGCTTTAATGGAGTCTATCTCATCTATGAACCATTTAACAACAACGTTGGCGTCAATAATAATTTGTTTCACTATTATTTCCCTATTACCCTATTTTGAATATCTCTCCTCTCTAAATCTTCGAATAATATCTGAACTATTAAAATCTTTAGGTGCTTTTTTAATAATCCTTTCATTAATCAAGACAGCTTTAGCTAAATTCCGTTCTGTCTCATTTTCAATTCTTTTTTTGATAGCATCACGAATTACTGCACTCCAGTTAAGATCTTTAAACTTATCCATCCTTTCTTTTAAATCAGGATCAATTCTTACACTTATATTAGTCATTCCTCTATGTATATAAAAGTAATACGTATATAAAAATATTACTAAACTAAATTAAAAAGTTGATTTTATGGAAAAACCCGATTTTGTTAAAATTGAATGTCAAAAAAGTAAGGAGCTCTTACCAAAAGATATAGTGAAGTTTTGGAATCAAGAAATTTATAGACTTTTAAAGAAAACCTTTTTAATACTTAACCAGGTAGAAATCGACCCAATTTCTGCTTGAAATCTAACAGTGAATGAAATTAATAATAAATCAAAACATATTTCAGAAAAATAATAATATTTAAATATGTATTATTCAATATATATACTATTAGATATATATTAATAGAGACTAAAACTAACGTGAGTGAAAAATGATTGTTGAATTTTTATTTATGACTATACTGTTTTTAGAAGCTTTTGTAATGATTTCCATAATAATTTCCATTATTACTCCGAATCGTCGTTTTTGGCCTCCACCTTCAAGAAATTCGTGGCAATTTTATTTTTATTGGGCGGGGTTTTATTATGGAATTATTGTTTTTATTATTTTGGGTATTCTAAATTGGAATTCTAGTTCTACGCTCTCATTGTTAAGATTTATTTCAGGAGTTCCTTTGATGATCGTAGGATTATTTCTTTTTATGTGGGGAGTGGCTACCTTAAAATTAAATCGTACTTTTGGATTAAAAGGAAATAAGATCATATCTAATGGTCCATATAAATTTACAAGAAATCCTCAATACTTAGGACTTTTTATTTTTATTAGTGGATTCATGATTTTAACTTGGTCTATATTAGTATTAATTACTGGAATATTAGGAATTATCCTTTTCATTTTATTTCCATTTTCAGAAGAGCCTTGGTTAAGACAACAATTTGGAAAAGATTACATTGATTATTGTGATAAAGTGAGACGTTTCATTTAAAAATTATCTCAGTTCATTATCTCAACATGGTAACCTCACGAGACCAATTTTTAAATAACAATATAGATCAGAGCGATTAGTAAATATTATAATAATTTTAAAAGATACCTGTGGACTTTTGGAATCCGTTTCTTTATGAAGATTATGTTTATATATAAAATTATTGTATAGGAGGGGGAGAGAAAAGAATCCTTGACATAAGTGATCGTTCAGAAAATAAAATAAAAGCACTATAACAATTTTGTATCATGGAAAGTAGAAAGATCATTTAAAAATTTTGTATAGACTATGATAAGAACTTTTTTCTAAATCACAGTTAAGGGTTAAAGGAAAAAGGAAAAGAATGAGGTGCTATGTTAATTAAATTTTACGAGTTTTTATATCTTTAGAATCGTTATTTAATTTGTTATGAGTAAAAAAAAGACTAAACACTCTTTTTCAAAAGAAGAAAAAGAATTAATACAGAAAGCGAAGAAAGAACTCCAATCTATGGGAGTTCCACGAGATCAGTGGAGTTTCTTTATCCAACAAGAATTAAGTATGTCAAGGAAATCAAAAGGTATTGGTAGTTCAAAATTTATGAATAGAGTTAATAAGAGATTTGGCAAGGTTTTCCAAAAAGTTGCATCAAAAAAGCTTGGAAATTTTCAAGATCAATTGGGAGAATTCGAAGATTTATTTAATCAAGGTTCTCAAAATGATATGGGTTTTATGAATCAGATGTTTTCTGATATTAAATTTGACAATATTAACGATTTAGGGAAAAATGGAACAACTTTAAAAAAAAATACAGAGAAAAAAAAGATGGTTGTAAACCTCGATTTCTTAGATGATGAAGATTAAAAGAAAATATTAGCTTTTTAGCCTGCCCGCATTTGTAACAAAAAACCACTATTTTTATGAAAAAAAATGCGGATTTAGAAAAATCGATGATAAATCTTATTTTTTAAGTTTATAAAAGGGTATTTATAAAAGGCGATCATTACACATAACATACTCTTTACATTTGAGATTATTATTCTATTAGCAGCAAATAAGATTTAAACGCAACATCAGTATTCATGGAAGATTTTAAAGAAATTAAAGAAGTAGAGAAGCCAGCAATACGTAATTGCGAGTTCTGTGGTAAGAACATCGTGGGTACTAAGTGGAATAAGGAGCATATCCATATTAATATCGCTCAAAAACCAGAAAAACGATTTTTTTGTTCCTGTCAATGTAAATTAAAATGGGTTTTTAAAAATCTCTGATTTTATTTTGATAATATTTATGTGATATTTAGAGGGATTGTTGGTTTTAGGTCCAATAGTCCAATATATAAAAAATATTAACCCATAAAAACAGAAATCCTACTATCCACTAAATAACTTCCCCTTTCCCGATTCTATCAATATTTGGGTTAATTATTGCTCAGCTCCTTATTTTTTCATTTGTTTTTTCTGTAATTATCATTGAAATGAATCCTTTACTTCTAATAATTTTTTTAATATTTTTGTTTTTAAATTTAAAAAGCAATTTAGAGCAGTTAATAACCAAAATTATTTACTTCGCAATCTTAAAAAATCAAGATTTTTTTCTAAACTTTTCCTCCACTCAAAATCTTCCCTACCATTTTGAGAGTGCCAATGAAACCTCTTTTCTTCATCATCAATTTCGCATACAATCTTCCGGAACTCTTAGGTGGCGCAATTGTCTTTCCTTTTTTATAGAGCTTCATAGCTTTCATTCCGCATGTCGGAACACAATTCCCGCAACCAATACATCTATCTAAATTTACAATCGCTTTATCATTCTCAAGCGTGACAGCATCCATTTGGCATCGTCCAACACAGGTTTCACATCCATTGCAAAGTTCTGAATTCGATTGAGCGTAAAAGTTGGAAGAGTAATATTCCGCGGGTTTTTGAAATTGTTTAGCCATTGTTAAAACTCCACAGCAACACCCACAGCAGACACACATAAAAGAGGGGTTATAGGAATTTTCCGGTTGGAGAACAAAACCTTCCTTTTGATATTTTTTTAGAATATCAAACATTTCTTCCTTAGAAACTTCTTTTCCTAATCCATCCTTAATCCGTCGAGCCGCTGCATTATTGAACATAACGCAACACCTGCGAGTACTCGAAAGTTCGCACTGCTCTTCAAGGACATCATACTGTTCTCGGCATACACAGTTTATTATTGCGATTTTATCAACTCTATTCGTAATTATATCTCGTATATTGTCATAAGTGCTTACTGTGTATTCTAGAGAGAGGCTTTTTTCTACAGGAATCGTACGCATTTGCCCTGGAGTCTTTTTCTTATGGAATTCTTTATAAAACACACCAAGCGAGTAGTCTTTAGCGAGAACGGCGAGCTCTTTTGTAAATCTCCCTAATTGATATTCAAACATGCCAATGGCCCATTGAGCTAGTCTATAACGTCTCCTATTATGTTTTTTATCGTAAATCGAGCCCCCTCCCTGAATTGCCCCTTTTTCATTAAGATTATTTAGTAGTTCTTCAAGTCTTTCTTTAGATATTGAGATGCCCCTTTTATTAACTCGTTTATGAATCTTATTTAAAGGTTCCGGTAGAGCACTTAAATGAGTGGCAATCGAAGCCTCCTCTGGTGTGAAAAGAAGTTTCAAAATTTCAATTTCTAAACCAGCTTCATGTACCGGGAAGCTTATAGGCATATGTTCATCTATTTCTTTATGAAGTTTCTTATATATCTCTTCTTCACTTTGCATAATATTATCCTTTTTTTATTCAAGAATCAGAAGAAATTAAAGAATGATCGTTTAATTTCTCCACCTGAATGGCGTTTTTCAAGTTCATCCATACAAAATTTATCTTTCTAAAGATTTCAAAAATTCTAAGTTCATCGAATTTATACATTAGAGTTTTTAAATAAGGGAATAATTTCTTCACTTATTATTCGTGAAGCATCCCAATAAGTAAACGGTGCATTCTTACTTGATGCTCCATTAGTAGATGAGAAAATAAAATGATTAGCACCTGCTTCTACATACTTGCGAATTCTTTTAATTATTTCTTCTTTTGTTCCAATCATCATGCTTTCACGTATTAAATCATCAGGAATTTCTTGAGCTATCGGCATTAATTTGCTGATATCAAATCTCGCAACGTCATCTCTATCAATTTTTAGTATATTTAAATCTTCGCTTTTATATCCGGTAGTCTCAACATAAAGCTCCTCATATTCATCTTTCCAGTATCCTAACTCTTTTATTCTATCAGGGTTCAACAATAATTCAAATTTACTTCCAAGTATTTTTTGCTTTATTTTCTTCTCGTCATCATTAATATAAGTAAATTGAAACACCCCGAAAGAAAATTTCTCTAAGTCTCTCCCTTTTTCTTCCAATACCTTAACAATTTGTTGTTTTTTACTCTGGTATGTATTAAGATCAATCCCAACGGGCATCCACCCATCTGCAACTTCACCAGTTAGCCTTAATGTTTTTGGACTATTTGCAGCTATCCATACTGGAATTTTTGATACGGGTTTTGGGAGTAAAACTGCCTTTACCGCATTGTAGTGCTGACCCACAAAGGAGACATCCCTCCCTTCATTCCAGAATTTTTTCATTAGGTTTATAGATTCTCTCATTTTAGAAAGGGCATGCCTCCATGGAATGCTATAAGCCTTTAAATTCATGGCTTCCCCTGCCCCAATGCCTAAAATAAAGTTACCCTCTGTGAGATGGTCAATCGAGGTACATAATTGCGCTAGGACTGCGGGATGTATTCTATGAGGATCTGTAACCGCAGTTCCAAAAGATTTTCCTTTAACTAATTCTGCCATTGCCCCAAATAATGCCCAAACGCTTAAGAAATCGTCGATTAGGCCACCACCAATTCCAGTTAGATGGTCTGGAAGCCAAAGTGAATCCCAATTTTCTTTACTCGCCGCAATAACTTTTTTTCGGAAAAAGTCATATGAATGAAGATAATATAACTGACTACCAAATTTAGTTCCGGTCATCTTTAAAATCTCTATAACTAATGATAGCAAAAATACCAGAGAATATTTATTTTTTAGGGTTAATTTATAAAGCTCTCACTTTCTATTGTTATACCAGATTAAGATATCCAATTTCCTTTAAAAAATATGCAAAAATTTCTTAGTTTATATAATTATAATGTGAATTTAAAAGAACTAAACCACATTAAAATCTATTCTATTAAATAATTTTTAGCATTTTCAATATCAGAAAAATGTTTGGCATTAACATTTGTTAGCACGTTCACAACATTTAAAAGTATTTTTTTAACGCCGGTTATTCCCAATACGGCGGTTTTTGCGAAGAAACCTTCGGTCATTTTACCTGCTTCAGTAAATGCCTTAACAGCAGCTTTACTAGCGAAACTATTTGAGAGATCAACGATTAATAACATGTCTTTTTTCCCCATTTGTAATTCTAAATGCGAGAAAATCGGTATTCTTATTGCGACTTCATCCCCGGTAAGATTAGTGTAATCTTCGTAGAGGATTTTAGTTCTAGATGTCTTTCGTCAACTAGTTGTAATAAATCCAAAAATAACAAATATGAGTATACCCATTGTTAGCCATTACATATACCACATCAAATTTATAGATATAAACAGAATAAAAAAAAAAGGAGTTTAGTTTTAGTAATTAGTTGTAATAAATCCGAAGATAACAAATATGAGTACTCCCATTGTTAAGCTCATAAATCCGTAGACGTAATAGGCTCGGAGGTATTTATCACTTAAAAACATTAAATCTGTCACGTACCAGCCCACACATCCACCGATACTCCAAATAGTTATATCCGTTATTATATTTGCTGCGCTGTCAAATTTTACTTTGATTCCTACCACATAGAGCAATGTGTTTTCAATGATTTCCCAAAGAATTGCAATAAAAAGGATAATTACCCAATAAAGAACGAATTTTTTAAATTCTGGATCGTTGATCGGATCCTTTGGCTTACCAGTTAAGTTGTGAATTATCCACCCTAAAGTAAAAGCCAAGATAAACAGAGCTAGACCCCAGAGGAAATGTCCCACCGTCCAATAATCAAATGATGCAATTGAGAGTTCTAGCTCATTTAAAGCTACAATAGGAACACCAAGTACTGTCGCAATACTAGCAGTTATAATCGCAATTATAAATAACCCTAGCATTATTAGAAGAGGTATATTTCTTTTTTTCATTTTTAAAATCACTTAGTTATTTCATTTAAGTTTGAATTTCATTTAATGTACTATCGTATTTAACTATACTGCGAATGATGCAGTATATTCTGTTCAATAAAATTTTTTTAATTAAATCTTTCTTGTATTTATTTTCTTATAATTATTTCAAAATTATATGACCAACTAAAGAGAGATATGTATTTTTAAATAAAGTATACTTATTTTTTTGTTAATATATTATTTTTGTAATGGTTAAAATGTCATATACACAATCTCCTCATCTAACTGAAAAAGAAATAGACGATTTTCTAAATAGTGCTAAGATTGCTCGTATCTGTACTCATAATAAAGATGGCACAATTCATGCCGTTCCTGTATGGTTTAATTATGATAAAGGGGAAATTATCATAGGAACTCCAAAAGCTAGCCGTAGAGCCAGAAATCTCAGACGTAATAATAACGTTACGGTATTAATTGATGAAGTAGGGTCACCCACTAGAGGAGTTATTATTTATGGTAAAGCAAACATGGATGACAAAATTATGGATCAAGACGCACATTCTATATTCAGTAGATATATGTCTCAAGAAGAAGCTAGGGGATATTGGAAAGGTTTATCTGAATTAACCGAGTGGATGAAAGTCATTGTAAAACCTATTCACATTGCCTCTTTTGACTATGGTAAGGATACCCAGTATTTAGAAGCTACAAAAAAGTATATTCCTTAAAGTTATTTGTATATTTCAACATCTAATCGCTCATTACATGGTTTATGGTACTTATATATAATATCTTTCTATACCCGTATGTAAAATAAGAAATAAAACATAACAGCCTGTTATCATTTCCTTTCTTTTTGCGAGCTTTTCTTAATTGGAATTTCATCTTCTTTTCTTTTAGAAGGTTTTAATGGTTTAGATTCATCCAATGGAGCATCACAAACCCAGCATGCATTTTCCAAATCTATTAAAGTTCGGGTACAATTTTCACAATACAAAACTTCGCATTTTGGCCATATATAGTTATTGAAACCTTCGATATTACCCTTACATACCAAGCATATTTTTTTTTCTAATAGGTTACTTCTTCTTCCGTGATCTTTTGAGGTGTTTTAAGTTTTTTTGTATACCTATAGTCACATTTAAGAGCTCCAGTCGCAAGAGTTTGAGTTCGGAATAATCCATATCCAAAAATATTTGCCTCACGGACTCTACTCATACATTGGAATGGAACGTCTTTTTCAGCACCTAACCCTTTGAATAGTTTATAAACTCCACATTCAGAAATATCAAAACCATAATCAAATGAAGTGCCATCACCTTCTACAAACTCCAATACCCGATTTCCCGATATGTGAATCCTTCATTTTCTAAGATCCGAAAAATTGCGAGATTAGATATACTTATATATTTGAATATCACTCAAAATATAAATCAAAGCGAGAATTGAAAAGTAATATAGAGTATTCAAATCTCCCGTGAAATTTATATGCTGAGATTTTCTTATTATTTTTAAGACTAGAAGAATATTGAGTAAAGTTTAAAATGATCGTTATATTATCCTTTTTTCATACCAAAGTAGGACCATCAATATTTTATTCTTTTCCCCAAACCCAGTTGGCTAAAGAAATATTAGAACGAATATATGATATTATGGACCACCCGAATAAGGAAGAGTTTTTTACGCAATCTTTCGAAAATTTAAAATTGTTGAACTATTATTTTCAAATAGAGTCTGAATGGGCTCGGGGAAAGGAAGAAATGATAATGGCATCAATAATGACTAATCAACAAATTTCGCCTGAAATTGAAGAGTCAATTTCTATTTTATGTAAAAAGTTTTCAGAAAAGATGCAATTGGATAAAGACATATTTACAGGATTCCACATAAAGGAGATAGACAACTATGATGAAAGTGATAGAGAAAGGATAATAAAAAACGATTCCGGAGTCAAAAATTGGGTAGAGGATTTATATTGGGAACTAATGGAGGATACACGAAGAAAATCAGAAGAAGAGAAAATAACTTTGTTATTAAATGACCGATACATATTTGAATCCTTAGAAGAGATGTCAAGAGAGATGAGGACAATCAGTAGAGAGATTAATTTAAGTAGTGATTCGCTGAAAAAAAACTCTGCTATAAACAATTCGATTTCAAATTTAAATAAAATAATTGATGATTTATACGAAGGATATATGGAGAAAATGACTGAGCTTGATTTTGACGATAAAATTGGCTTTTTTACCAAAGAAGAAGAGTTGGATACTGATATTCAAAAAAGCAAAAAAGAGTTAATTCGAGTTTTAGAAGGAGAAGTAAAGGGAAAAAAAGAAAGAAATTCACACTAAATTAGTGGCTTTTTCCAGAAATAATCCTAATATTATAGAGTTGATAATCGATTATTTCTTTTTAAACTCCGGCAGATTATCTGGTGGCCATGCTCGAGGAGTACTACCGTTTTTAACGTATCTGAAATCACATAGTGGAGCTCCATTTCCGATTGTTTGAGTACGATACAAACCGTATCCATAGGCTTGAGCCTGGGCAAGATCAGCTATACAAACTATTGGCATGAAATGCTCAGCACCTTGAGCTTTATAGAACTTGTGTACCCCGCACTCAGAATAGTCCATACCGAAAGTAAAATTCTTGCCATCACTTTTTATGAAATCAAATACCCAATCATCTGCATATTTACATAATTTGGAATTTTTAGCCCTTTCTTTTTCACCGTTTATAAATTCTTCACTGAAGATATTATCTTTAAGGAGTATAACTTTATAAAAGGCCTCAAACAAATCATAAGTTACCTTGCCTATTTCATAATAATCTAGTCCTTCCTTCTCAAAAAATTGGAGGAGTGGTAATAAGATAACATTAAAAATAAGAGATTCTGTCCCAGGATTATCATCACCACCTATGTAAGGGATTTGAGGTATGAGTATTTCAAATTCATTCCTTACAGTGGTGGAAAGCTCCTTATATTTGGATTTCCCGAAATACGCAACCAGAACATTTTTACCCATAGTTAGAGCAGCATCAAAAGTTCTCAGCAGAATTCTTTTTTTCTTTAAATAATAATTGTTTTCTTTTTCAGTTGTCATATTTGTATCTAATCTAGTTATTTAATAGTTTTAAATAAAAACAGATTAATTAATGTTAGGGACAAGAAGAGCCTTTACCATTTATCTCAAAAAATTATGCTAAGCATTTTTTGAAAATTATAAGCATATTTAAATTTGTAAAGCTCCATTTATATAACATAACAATAGTAAATATAAGCAATCATGGACGGATTACTATTCCTTCAGAAATGCGGAGGAAACATGGATGGAAAGATGGTGATAAAGTAATAATAATTGATCATCCTTTAGAGGGAATTAAAATATTACCCCATCTTTCGGATAAGAAAATACAATCAATCTTAGATATGGAAACAGGTATTAAGATCATTGAAGAAATCTCACAAGAACGCAAAAAAGAAATAGCAAATGAGAAAAACAAATTATATCTGAAGAAATCTTAATGAAAAATACTATTTTTCTTGATTCGGGGGTTATTAGCTTATTCATAAGTAATCATGAAGATATAATTAAAGAGATAAGAGTTAATAGAAAAAATCACTACAATTTCATATCTTCAGAATTAAATTATATTGAATTGTTTAATCATTTATGCAGAAAAAAAGGAAAAATTAACGCTCAAATTATAATGGAAAATCTCCGTCAAAGTAATATAATTAAGTTTATACCCATTAGCGATAACATATTGATATTGGCTGGAGAACTTAAATGTAAATATAAATCCCTATCAATGGTAGATGCAATAATGATTGCTGAAGTGTTGGTTAGGAAAATATTTCTCTATTCTACAGAAAACTATTTTAATGATGTGGAAAATCTCAAAGTAAAAAAAATTGATTATTAAAGTCAAAATTTTTTTAATAGAATAGCTTCTTTTCAGGAAAAGATGGAGTCTCAATAAAAAGTAATGGAGTCTATTAATTTCAATCATTTATTTGCTAAATTTTTTATTAAATACTTAAAATAGTAGCACCTTTTTATCAATTCATTAAAATTAATAATATTAGCGTATTCAATCCTTTATATCCTATTATATTGATCATAGATTCGTCAATAGATTTCACCATATCCTAGAGTTTTAAAAATGATCAAAAGTAAACATGCTCATTTGAAATCAAGAATTGATCATTTCTGATCAACTGAACTCACTAGTAAAAAATTTATTAATTTTTTTCGTGGATTTTTTTTGTCGACTGAATTTGATTGATCAGATTTATCGGATTAATGATGATCAAACGACAGATTTAAATATAAGAAAGACTAATTTAAATTTAATACAGTTTAAAAATTTATAAAAAACAATCAAAAATTTTAGTGGAGGAATAAAAAATGGCTGCATTTGCATGGAGTCCCCTACGGGCTCTAATGAAAAAAGCCGGAGCTGAAATCGTAAGTCGAGCCGCAGTTGATAAATTGATGGATTGGTTAGAAGAATATGCTAAAACTTTAACTGGCTGCGCTCTTGATATTGCTAAGCACTCTGGCAGAAAGAAAGTAACTAATGGAGATATGAGAATAGCTATTAGTTTAATATAACTCGAAAGCTATTTTCAAATTGTCAATTCTATAATCCTTTTTTTTTTTTTGGTTTCTAATTCTTTTAATTTTCTCGGATTTTCCCATACAAAAATGAATAGTCTTTAGAATTTTCTTGGAATTTTATATCTTCTAAAAATTTACCTAATGAAACATCCTCCTTACAAA